>JAFAGF010000125.1 GCA_023422975.1 Pseudomonadota bacterium | reverse complement strand
GTGCACAAGCCTGACCGTATGCCTACTCTGGAACTGTTCCAGTTCATCCAGCACTTAAAGGCCAATGAGCAGTCTGCGCAAAAATACGAGATTGAGTTCTGGCGCAAAGTGTTCTATCCATTGAGCTGCTTGGTTATGGTAGTGCTGGCCCTGCCTTTTGCCTACTTGCACTTTCGCTCTGGTGGAATTGCAGGCTATGTATTTGGCGGCGTCATGGCTGGCATCAGCTTCTTCTTACTCAACAACGTGTTTGGCTATGCTGGCAATCTGCAAAACTGGTCACCCATGCTCACCGCGGCAGCGCCCGGCCTGATTTACTCTGTGCTGTCCCTTGGGGCTTTCGCATGGCTGGTGATACGCCGATAAACCCAATGCCGCCTGTGCGCGGCATTGTTTTTTTTGCCCACGGCTCACGCGACCCACTATGGTCCTTGCCGATTGCAGCCGTGGCCGATGCACTCCAGCAGCAACGCCCCGATGCGCTTTGCACCTGCGCTTACCTTGAGCTCACCAAGCCTGATTTATCCACAGCCTGCCAGCAACTGATCCACCAGGGCTGTACGACCATTACAGTGCTGCCGATGTTTTTGGGCACCGGGCGCCATGCCCGCAATGATCTTCCCATCTTGGTCGACGCCCTGCGCCATCAACATCCAGCTGTTCGTTTTGACATCGCTACCGCCGTGGGTGAAGACCCCCGCGTTACCGAACTGCTGGCACAGATTGCCATGCAATACATTGCATAAAAGAATACATCTTTAGATATTTCATTCATAATGATGAAAGCATCGTTGCTACCATCCTCTTATGAACCTCCATCAATTCCGTTTTGTCCAAGAAGCTGCCCGCCGCAACCTCAACCTGACCGAAGCGGCCAAGGCGCTGCATACCTCGCAGCCAGGTGTCTCCAAAGCCATCATTGAGCTGGAAGAAGAGCTGGGGGTGGATATTTTTGCCCGCCACGGTAAACGTCTCAAACGCATTACCGAGCCTGGACAGCATGTGCTCAAAAGCATTGAGCTCATCATGCGAGAGGTGGGCAACCTCAAACGCATTGGTGAACAGTTCAGCGCCCAAGACAGCGGCACCCTGAGCATTGCCACCACCCACACGCAGGCACGTTATGTGCTGCCGCACGCTGTCGCCAAGCTGCGCAGCAGCTACCCCAAGGTCAACATCAGCTTGCACCAGGCCACGCCCCACGAAGTGGCGCGCATGGTGATAGATGAAGTGGCTGAAATTGGTATGGCGACCGAGTCACTGGCCGACTACCCCGATTTGGTCACCCTGCCCTGCTATGAATGGCAACACGTACTGGTGGTGCCCAGTGGCCACCCACTGGCCACCAAGGAACGCATTGGTTTGGATGACCTGGCCAATGAGCCCCTGATTACCTACCACCCTTCCTTCACCGGCCGTGGCAAGGTCGATGCCGCTTTTGCCACACGCAAAATTACGCCACGCATCGTGCTAGAGGCCATTGACTCGGACGTGATCAAAACCTATGTGCGTTTAGGCTTGGGTATTGGCATCGTGGCCGAAATGGCCATGCGCGACGACTTGGGCCCCGACCTGGTGTCACGCCCTATGGGGCACCTGTTCGGCCAGAGCGTTGCCCGCGTGGCCTTCAAGCGCGGCGCCTACTTGCGCAATTTTGTATATAAATTTGCCGAGACGCTGAGTGACCGCCTCTCGCGTGATTTGATCTTGCGGGCCATGAGCGGCCACGTGAACGACTACGAACTCTGATTTCCCGCTCAAAACCGGGATGCCACGTGGCATCCCATTTTTTGCCATGACAACTCCTGTGACTCCCGCTTTCCCCAGCAAGCTGCCCAACGTGGGCACCACCATTTTTTCTGTGATGTCGGCCCTGGCCAACCAGCACCAAGCCGTCAATCTGGGCCAAGGCTTCCCCGACTTTGGCTGTGATCCCAAGCTGCTGGATGCCGTCACGGCAGCCATGCACGCCGGTCACAACCAGTACCCGCCCATGCCCGGCATGCCGCAGCTGCGCGAAGCAGTGGCCACCAAAATCGAAACCCTGCACAGCAAGCGCTACGACGCCAACACCGAAATCACCATCACCGCCGGTGCCACGCAAGCCATCTTGACCGCCATTTTGGCCACCGTGCATGCGGGCGACGAGGTCATCGTGCTGGACCCCTGCTACGACAGCTACGCCCCCAATATTGAGCTGGCCGGTGGCGTTATTGTGCGCGTGCCGCTCACGCCCGGCACCTTCCGCCCTGACTTTGCCAAAATCGCTGCCGCCATCACGTCCCAAACGCGGCTGATGATTGTGAACACGCCGCACAACCCCAGCGCCACCATCTGGACGGCCGATGAAATGCGCCAACTGGAGGCCCTGCTGGCCCCCACCAACGTGCTGCTGATCAGCGACGAAGTGTATGAACACATGGTGTTTGATGGTGCCCAGCACGAAAGCGCGGCGCGCTTTCCTGGACTGGCCGCTCGGGCTTTTATCGTCTCCAGCTTTGGCAAAACCTACCACGTCACCGGCTGGAAGGTGGGCACCGTGGCAGCCCCCGCCGCATTGATGGCGGAGTTCCGCAAAGTCCACCAGTTCAACGTGTTTACCGTAAACACGCCCATGCAAGTGGGGCTGGCCACGTACATGCAAGACCCCGCACCCTATCTGGAGCTGTCCGCGTTCTATCAGCGCAAGCGCGATTTGTTTGCCGAAGGTCTGCGCCAGACACGCTTGAAGCTGCTGCCCACGGCTGGCACGTATTTCCAGTGCGTGGATATTTCTGCGGTCACAGAGCTCAATGAGTCCGATTTTTGCCAGTGGATGGTCAAAGAATTGGGCGTAGCCGCCATTCCGCTGTCGGCCTTTTACGGTGACGGCTTTGATCAAAAAGTGGTGCGCTTTTGCTTTGCCAAAAAAGATGAAACCCTGCTGGCTGCACTGGAGCGGCTGCGCAAGCTTTAAAAGGCCACACGCATCTTCACGCAAGGTGCCCAACAGACACCAATCAATAAAGGGAGCAGCTAGCGCCCTCCCTTTATTGTTTTCAGGTACTTTTAGGTTGAAAATGACCAATTCAAAAGCGCAAATAGCTATCAAAATTAAATAAACCGCCATGCATCAGCGCTCTACGTAGGTAATTGACATAGCCCTAACGCCAAAGCTGGCTGCCAGCGCGCTCCTATAATCGCCCTCCGATGGCACGCATGCTCAAACACGAAGCATTGCCGACCAGGATGCCGCCACCGCCGCAATAACACGCCCGCCCTGCCCGCATCCTGATCCCAAGACGCACGCCGACCTCTGCGCACGATTTCCCAATATCAGGTATCAACCCATGAGCAGTATTGCTATCTCCTCCATTTTGGTGGTCCTCAGTATCGTGGCCATCATCTATTTGACGGCCAAGGTCAAATTCAACGTCTTCGGCGCCTTGTTTGCCGTGACCATGGCGCTGGCCATCTTTGGCACCGACTTGCCTTACAGCAAGGTGATTGATGCCATGAAAGCCGGCTTTGGCGGCACGCTGGGCGGCATCTCCTTCATCATCATCTTTGGTGCAGCCATTGCCGTGTGCATGGAGCGCAGCGGCGGCGCTTTGAGCCTGGCCACGCACATCATGAACATGGCGGGCAAGAAGAACACCAAGGCAGCCGTGGCCTGGACAGGTTTCATCCCCGGCCTGACCATCTTTTGCGACACCGGCTACATCATCTTGAGTGGCATTGTGCGCACCATCAGCGCCACTTCCAAGCTGCCCATGCCCCTGCTGGCTTCCATTTTGGGTACATCGCTGTTTGCCGTGCACTGCCTGGTGCCCACCCACCCCGGCGCTTTGGCAGCTGCCACCACCATGAATGCCAACTTGGGCCTGCTTGTGGTCGCCAGCATTGTGTTTGCCATCCCCGGCTTGGTAGCGGCCTACTTCTGGTCGAACAAGATGTGCAAGGGCATGGACTACGCACCTGCCGCGGTGGAGGCGCAAGAGCAGCAATCGACCGCCAACCTGCCCTCGTTTGGCTTTTCGCTGTTGCCCGTGGTGCTGCCTTTGGTGCTGATCTCGATTTCCACCCTGCTGACCACCTTCGGCATGAAAGAAGGCGTAGCTGCGGTGTTCCACTTCCTGGGCAACCCCGTGATCGCGCTGCTGGTGGGTATGTTGTGCGGCATCTGGCTGCTGGCCAGCAATGGCGGCCAAAAGGGTGACTTCAGCGCCGTGCTGGAAGAAGCCATCGCCAAGGCCGGCCCCATCCTGATCATCACCGGTGCCGGCGGCATGTTTGGTGCCATCATCAAGGAAACCGGTGTGGGCGGCGCTTTGGGCCAAGCCCTGGGTGGTGCATCGCTGGGCCTGTTCGTGCCTTTCATCATTGCCGCACTGCTCAAAACCGCACAAGGCTCTTCGACCGTAGCCTCCATTACCACGGCCGCCATCATTGTTCCTAGCTTGGCCGCCTTTGGTCTGGACTCGGAAGCTGGCCGCATCTTTGCTGTGCTGGCGATCGGCGCGGGTTCTCTGGTTGCTTCGCACGCCAACGACTCCTACTTCTGGGTGGTGACCAAGTTCTCCAACATCGAAATGGAACAATCGCTGCGCGTGTTCACTACCTCCACCATCGTCATGGGTGTGGTGACTTTCGCCTGCATCTGGGGCGCAAGCTTCTTCTTCCTGTAAAGCAAGCGGTTCTCCAAAGCGTCCATCATGAAAATTGTGATCGCCCCCGACTCCTACAAAGAAAGCCTGTCTGCGCTGGAAGTTGCCACGCAGATTGAGCTGGGCTTTAAGGAAGTCTTTCCTGATGCGCAGTACATCAAAGTGCCCATGGCCGATGGCGGCGA
>JAFAGF010000101.1 GCA_023422975.1 Pseudomonadota bacterium | reverse complement strand
CCCAGCGCATCGGCCGCATCGGTGCCGGGCAGGCCTGGCAGGCTGAGCATGCGTTTAACCATCTCTTGAATTTGCGACTTGGCAGCGCGGCCATGGCCGGTAATGGCTTTTTTCATCTGCAGCGCGGTGTACTCGGCCACGGGCAAGTCATTGGTGACCAAGGCCGTCAGCGCCGCGCCGCGCGCTTGACCCAGCAGCAGCGTGGACTGTGGGTTCACGTTCACAAACACGATTTCAACGGCGGCCACCTGGGGCTCGTAGCGCGCCACGACTTCGTTGATGCCTTCGTACAAAATCTTCAAGCGCGCAGGCAAGTTGCCCAGCGCCACCCCTTCGGTGCGGGTGGTGCGAATGGTGCCGCTGGCCACATAGCGCAGCTGGTGGCCGTCTCGTTCGATGACGCCAAAGCCGGTGGTTTGCAAGCCAGGGTCGATACCAAGAATTCGCATGAAGAAAAAATGAGCTGCCTGCGCAGGCTGTATAAGCGTTAGAAGCCAATATGGCTGGCAATGATGAAACCCAGGGTGGGTAGGCCATGATACGCCGCCCGGCGTGGATTACGGCAGCGGGGTTGCCGCCATGCGCCGCGCAATCGCGTTGGTGCGTGACTGCAGGTAGCGGGACTGCGGGTTGAGTTCGTAATAACGCGGGCGGGGCAGCATCACTGCCAGGCGGGCTGCTTCGGTGGCGCTGAGCTGGGCCGCACTTTTGCGGAAGTAGTGGCGCGCGGCGGCTTCGGCACCAAAAATGCCCTGGCCCCATTCCACGTTGTTGAGATAAATCTCCAAAATACGCTGCTTGCTCAAAAACACTTCCAGCGTGCGCGCTAGCAGCAGCTCCTGACCTTTGCGCAAAAAGCTGCGCTCGCCCGATAGCAGCAGGTTTTTGGCCAGCTGCTGTGTGATGGTGGAGCCGCCGTAAATCTTGGGCGGTTTGGCATTGGGCTTGGCCTGGGCGCGCTCCAGCGCTTGTTGGTTGCGCTCCCACGCGCGCTCAATGGCTTCCCACTGCACGCCATCGTGTTCAACAAAGCCATCGTCTTCGGCCGTCAGCACTGCGCGCTTGAGGTGGGGCGAGATGCGTGCGTAATCCACCCACTGCTGCTGCCACGGGCGCTGCTGGCTGCTTTGGTGCCAGATACGCCACATTTCCGAGCGCTGCAAGCTGGTGGATTGCGGGTCCCACCACGCGGCCAGCGCAATGCGCAGCACAAAAAACAGCTGCAGCGCCAATGCGGCGCATAGCACCAAGACCAGCCAGCGCTCGAAGGCTTTCATGCCTTGGCTTCTTGCGCCAGCACGGCGCGCAGCTCTTGCAACACTTGCTGCGAGGGCGGACGCACGCCGCGCCACAGCGCAAACGATTCGGCGGCTTGCTCCACCAGCATGCCCAGCCCATCACGGCCGATGGCGCCGTGTTGCTGTGCCCAGTCCAAGAAGGGCTGGGCTGCAGGGCCATACATCATGTCGTAGGCCAGACTGCCGGGGCGCAATACGCTGGCGGGAACGGGAATGCCCGCGCCCTGCAAACTGGCCGCTGTGCCGTTGATGATGAGGTCAAAACTGCCTGCCAGGCCTTGCTGCTCTTTCGCTTGCAGCTCTACTTTTTGTGATTGGGCCAAGGCGGCATGTGTATCCACCAACGCTTGTGCTTTGTGAAAGGTGCGATTGCACACCACGATGCTGCGGGGCTGCTGCTCCAGCAGCGGGCCCAACACGCCGGCGGCAGCGCCACCAGCACCGATCAGCAACACATCTTTGCCCGCAATGGCACAGCCAGCGTTGCGGGTGATGTCGGCCACCAGCCCCAGGCCGTCGGTGTTGTCTGCGTGAAGGCGCCCATCTTTGCCCACCACCAAGGTGTTGGCGGCGCCCGCCAAGGTCACGCGGGGGCTTTGGGTGTGGGCGGCCTGGGCCGCATCCAGCTTGAATGGCACGGTGATGTTGCAGCCCTTGCCGCCGGATTGCAGAAACTGCTGCAGGTCTGCGGCAAAACCGTCCAGCGGCACCAGGCGGCGCTGGTAGTCCAGCGGCTGTTGCGTGAGTGCAGCAAAGCGGGCATGGATCCACGGGGAGCGGCTGTGGGCCACGGGGTTGCCCATGACGCAGTACAAGTCGGTGGTGCTTGGCATGTGGTTCAAAGCAAAACGCCGCAGGCTGCGGCGTGAATTGGGAAAGCCTTAGCGGACGTTGGTCTCCAGCGTCTGCTCACGGGTGAAGTTAAAGCGCGAGACAACGGCAATCTGGTCGGCCTTGGCGCGCATGGCGGGGCCGAAGTGGCCAAAAGGCCCGGCCGCGCGGGCAATGGCCTGGGCGCGGGTGTCGAGCTGGCGGTTGCCCGAGCCTTGCACGATTTCGGTCTCCAGCACCTGGCCGTTGTGGTTCACGGTCAGCACCATGACCAGTTCGCCATAGAGCTTTTGGCCTTTGTGCTCCGGAAAATTCTCGGTGCCCTTGTCTTCCACCTTGCGGCGCAGGCCGTCGTAGTACACGGCGTACACCTCCTCACGCGTGGCGGGGCTGATGTAGCGTTTTTTGGGGCGAGCGTTTTCTTCGTTGATGCGCTTTTCAATCTCGGCCAGCAGTTTGATGAGCTGCTTGCGCTTTTGCTCTTGCTGCTCGCGGTCTTGCTGGGCCGATTGCTCGCGCGGATCAAACTGTGGCATGGTGGAGATTTGCTTGCGCAGCTGCGTCAGCATGACGGCTTGCTGCTCTTGCAGCGCATCCAGCTTTTTTTGCCGTTCTTCAAAATCATCACCAATCGCGGTGAGGGCTGAGTAGGGCAGCGGGCTGGTGGCGCGGCCCTGGGCTGCATCACCGCCACCGGCCAGTGCCGCTTGGGCAATGGCTTGGGCTTTTTCCGGTCGCTCCTGCGTGTGGGCATTCACCAAGATCACCTCCAGCGGGGTGTCTTGGAAGACGCGGTTGAACTGCTCGGGCGCAACAAAGCGCACGGTCAGCAAAACGGCGTGAATGGCAATCGACACCCCCAAGGTGAGGGTGAG
>JAFAGF010000060.1 GCA_023422975.1 Pseudomonadota bacterium | reverse complement strand
GAGGTGTGAACCGCCACCAGCGCAGGAGCCGTGGCAACACTTTGGGGGGCTGATACAGGCTGACGTGCTGCCGCAGGCTTCACAGGTACAGCGGTTGCAAGCGCCAAAGATGGTTCCGCCGAAAATTTGACCTTGAAGCTCGATACCGCCTGCACCAAATCCTTGGCTTGGCGTTGCAGCCCTTCTGCAGCCGCAGCGCTTTGCTCGACCAACGCCGCGTTTTGCTGGGTGGCCTGATCCATTTGCGCAATGGCTTCACTGACCTGCCCCACCCCTTGGCTTTGTTCTTTGCTCGCGGCACTGATCTCGCCAACCAAGTCAGACACATGGCGGATGGCGGTCACCACCTCCTCCATCGTGGCTCCTGCTTGGGCAACCAGGTGACTGCCTTGCTCCACGCGCTCCACGCTCTCACCAATCAGTTGCTTGATTTCTTTCGCAGCCTCCGCACTGCGCCCCGCCAAGGCGCGCACCTCACCTGCCACCACCGCGAAGCCCCGGCCTTGCTCGCCCGCACGGGCAGCCTCAACAGCAGCGTTCAACGCCAAGATATTGGTCTGAAACGCGATGCCATCGATGACACCAATGATGTCGGCAATTTTCTGGCTGCTGGTGTCGATTTCTTTCATGGTCGTCACCACCTGATCGACCACTTCACCACCACGCGCCGCTACCTGCGATGCATTGATCGCTAACTGGTTCGCTTGCGCTGCGCTGTCTGCGTTATGGCGCACAGTAGAGGCCATCTGCTCCATAGAAGCCGCCGTTTGCTGCAAAGCGCTGGCTTGTTCTTCCGTACGGCTAGACAGATCAGCGTTACCCATGGCAATTTGCTCACTCGATGTGGAAACACCGTCAGCATTGCTACGCACATGGCTGACCACCCCCTCCAGGTTGTTGCGCATGGCTGCAAGCTCTTGCAGCAGTTTGCCCATTTCATCACGCCCACTGTCGGGAATGGCTTGTGTCAAATCTCCCTGAGAGATGCTGCGCGCGGCACGCACTGCCTGCCCCACCGGTACGGTCACCGCACGGGTAATCATCCAGCCCAGAACTGCTGCACTGAGCGCACACAGCGCCATGCCGGCCAACACCCAGATTGTTGCGAACTGGAAACTGTGCGCGGCATCTTGCTCCGCTGCTTCGGCGTAATCACGGATCAAGGCGTCCAAACGCACCAAAACATCCACCAGTTGCACAAACACAGGTTCGGCCGAGCCCACATAGAAGTTCGTCACCACATCACCCAGCAGCAAATCACCTTCTGGCTCGCTATAGTCTTTTTCTCGGGCCAGTTGGAGGAAGTTTTGCTGCCCTTCCAGGAACTGCTTGCGCAACGCCTGATAGCGGGCCATCAACTCTTGCTCTGCTGCATTGCGCTGCAGCGATTCAAAGCTGCGTTCATGCGTTTGAATCTGCTCCAGGATTTTGGTGATTTGCTGCACGTAGCCTTCCACCTCGGCCACGCTATTCACATTCAACACCCCTGCTTCCGCGCGACGCAGGCTGTTCCATAGCGAGCGCATGCTCCCCACATCCACCACACTGGGCATGGCATGCTGCGTGACCGCTTGCGTGCTTGCGTTCATCTGACGCATCTGCCACAGAGAAATACTGCCCAAAACCAACGCAAGAAAGCTAACCAGCGCAAATCCCAAGCCCAACTTTGCAGCCATGCGCATATTCGCCAAAACCATTTCGTCTCCAAGAAAGTCTGGCGGAGTCGGACAAAAAAAATGTGCAGACCCCGCACTGGAGGCTGCACATTAACAAATATTTACAGTCTTTTGAGAAAAACTCTCACGAAATGCAGGCTTCCCTGCCTGTCGCTTAAGCCTTGTTGTAGTTGGCGATGCCGTCAGTGATTTCCTTCTTGGCTTCGTCGATGCCCTTCCAGCCTTGGATCTTTACCCACTTGCCCTTTTCCAGATCCTTGTAGTGCTCGAAGAAGTGCTGGATCTGGTTCAAAGTCAGCTCGTGCACATCGGCCAAGGTTTCGATCTTGTCGTAGGCAGGCAAGATCTTCTTGGTCGGCACGGCCAGAACCTTGCCGTCTACGCCACCGTCGTCTTCCATCAGCAAGATGCCAATCGCACGGCAGGGCACCACCACGCCTGTAGGCAGTGGGAAGGGTGTCATCACCAGCACGTCCACGGGGTCACCGTCGCCAGCCAGGGTTTGGGGCACGTAACCGTAGTTCACGGGGTAGTGCATGGCAGTGCCCATGAAACGGTCCACAAACACGCAGCCAGTTTCCTTGTCCACTTCGTACTTCACAGGATCGGAATTGGCGGCAATTTCGATCACTACGTTGAAAGTTTCAGGGGCGTTCTTGCCGGGAGTCAGTTTTTCGAAGGACATGATGCTTGGTCAGGTTATGAAACAAAACTTCCCCAAGTTGGGGAAAACCTGCTGATTTTAGATGCATGCCCTTGCTTGCTTCTTTCAAAACCCTCGAATATCCGCGCAGCGGACCACTACAACACCGCCTGTCTGGCATGCCGCACCGGGCCCGATCGCATTTCAATGGCGTGTTGCACCTCTTTGCGCAGACCCAGTACGAAGCCCATTTCAGCCAGCACAAACAGTGGGCCAATCAGCAAACCTACGATGTCATCCATGAAGGCTGGCTTGCGCCCTTCCCAGTAGTGGCCGACAAACTGAATCACCCAGCCGACCACAAACAGCCCCATGCCTGCGCCCAGCCACATGGAAAGCGTTTGCTGTGCCAGCCAGGCGCCGGCTGCCAGCATCAGCCCCAGCACCACGGCCAAGCTGATGCCGTAGCGCGTATCCAGCAGCATGTAGTACACCGACGCCGCCAATGCGGCCAGCACCGCAGGGCTGAGGACAAAACCACTGTCTCCCAGCACCCATGCGGGACGCGAGAGCAAAATCACCACGGCAAACAAAATCATGGGCACGCCGACAAAGTGGGTGAGGATGTTGCGCCCATCGCGGTGGTAGTCCGCATATTGCGAGAGTTGGTCCACCAAGGTTTTCATGACAGCCTCCGGGTCACGGTCAAGACCCTGTCATGGTGGGCGTCGTCCTTGGGGCTGTCCATAGGGCAAATCCCATAAATATTTCATAGCTATCAGCGCTTACTGCATCTACGCAAAACACGAATTTCATACCAATTTACGTAGCTTGCGTGACTGACAGACCGCTTGACCACTATCAGAATGGCTGCCATTCCAAGCCTTGGGCTTGAATGCACAGTCAAATTGCCATCCAACGCTTGCCCATCTAGCGTTGACAGCTATATAAATTACAGAAATGCCTCTTTCTACCCCCACGGTGGCACGCACTCCACAGCACGTCCGTCAGGTCAACTTCCGCAGCTATGAACGCGCAGACGGCCTGTGGGACATTGAAGGCGAGTTGCTGGACACCAAAGCCATTGACCTGCCCCGCCCCAACGGCGAAGGCATTCGCAAGGCGGGCGACCCCATCCACCACATGCGCATTCGCGTCACCGTCAATACCCAGCTGGTGGTGCAAGCCATTGAAGCGGTCATGGAGGCGCACCCTGTCCAAGGCTGCCCCGGTGCGCTGGAGGCCATGCAGCGCATGGTGGGCTGCAGCATGGCACGTGGCTGGCGCAAATCGATTGATGCCAACTTGGCAGGTGTTGCAGGCTGCACCCACATGCGCGAGTTGCTGCAAAACATGGCCACGGCGGCCTTCCAAAGCATTGTGTCGGCCTTTAGCACCGCCCCCGACCAGCCGCCCGCCTATCTGGGGCGCTGCACCGGCTGGAGTTTCAACGGCCCTGCCGTCACCCAGTACTACCCACAGTTTGTAGGCTGGCTGCTTCCCGACGGCAAAGGCACACCCCAGCCGCCGGTAGCTACTGAAAACACCTAGCCCAGGCAAACCCCGCAGCCAACACAGCTGGCGGCCTTGCGGCACAATCTCTGCCCTATGGTTGATCGCGTGATTCCTTTGGTTGAGCAAAGGTATGGGCTGCTCCAGGCGCCTTTGAATGCCCCGCACATTGCCCCCTCCGGGCAGTTGCTGGATCAGCGTGCGCGCCCACTGCGCGACTTGCGTATCAGTGTTACCGATCGCTGCAATTTCCGCTGCTCCTACTGCATGCCCAAGGATGTCTTCGACAAAGACTATCCCTACCTGCCCCACAAAGCGCTGCTGACCTTTGAAGAAATCACGCGCCTGGCACGCATCTTCACTGCGCATGGCGTGCGCAAATTCCGCCTGACCGGCGGTGAGCCGCTGCTGCGCAAAGGGCTGGAGCATCTGATTGCCCAGCTGTCTACACTGCGCACCCCCGAAGGCGATGCGCTGGACATCACACTGACCACCAACGGCTCCTTGCTGCGCCGCAAGGCCAAGTTGCTCAAAGATGCAGGCCTCAAACGCGTGACCGTCAGCCTCGATGGGCTGGATGACGCCACCTTCCGCAGCATGAACGATGTGGACTTTCCCGTGGCCGATGTGCTGGATGGCATTGAAGCCGCACGCGAAGCGGGCTTGCAGGACATCAAAGTCAATATGGTGGTCAAGCGCAGCACCAACGTCGACCAAATTCTGCCCATGGCGCGCCACTTTCGCGGCACGGGCGTCACGCTGCGCTTTATTGAATACATGGATGTGGGCGCCACCAACGGCTGGTGCATGGATGAGGTGCTGCCTTCAGCAGATGTGGTGCAACTGATCCACGCCGCCATGCCTTTGGTGCAGCTGGACCCCACCGCGCCCGGCGAAACGGCCAAACGCTGGGGCTATACAGGCGCCAACGGCCTGCACGATCCTGCACTGGGTGAAATTGGCGTCATCAGCAGCGTCACCCAGGCTTTTTGTGGTGACTGCAACCGTGCCCGCCTGTCCACCGAAGGCCGCATGTACCTGTGCCTGTTTGCCGACAAAGGCTGGGATTTGCGTGAGCTACTGCGCGGTGGCGCCGACGACGCCACCATCAGCAACGCGCTGGGCCATATCTGGGGTCAGCGCAATGACCGCTACTCCGAGCTGCGCGCCAACCTGCCCCCAGACGCCGCACGAGGCCGCAAACGTGTGGAAATGAGCTACATCGGCGGCTAAGCCTTTGCAACTGGCACCATACTTGGGACTTGTTCTCCAAGTAACGTGGCACGCAACAGCATGATTTCTTCCCAAGACATCACCGGCCTCATCCTGGCCGGTGGCCGTGGCAGCCGCATGGGCGGCGTAGACAAAGGTCTGCAAACCTTCAAGGGCCAGCCGCTGGCCCTTCACGCGCTACAGCGCTTGCAACCCCAGGTGGGCCACTGCATGCTCAATGCCAACCGCAGTCTGGACACCTACCAGCACTTTGGCATACCGGTGCACACCGACGTACTGCCCGACTACGCAGGTCCATTGGCCGGCTTTCTGACGGGGTTGAGCCACTGCACCACCGAATGGCTGCTGACTGTGCCGTGCGACAGCCCTTGTTTTCCGCTGGATTTGGCGCAACGCATGGCCGCTACGGCCCACCAAGCCAGCGCCACCATTGTTCTGGCCGCAGGGCCAGAGGCAGGGCGCGACGGCACGCTGCAAGTGCGCCCCCAGCCAGTGTTTGCTTTGCTGCACCGCAGCGTGCTGCCCAGCCTGCAAACCTTTGTGGCCAAAGGTGGCCGCAAGATTGATGCATGGACTGCACAGCACCCCCAAGCCCTGTGCACCTTTGATACCCCCAGCGACAACGTGCAGGCCTTTGCCAATGCCAACACCCTGCAAGAGCTACAAGAGTTGCAAGCGCTACAAAATACATAACATTGCGGATTGACGCGGCCACGCAATCCGCAGACCATGCCGCCCAGCTACACACGATAACCCCTCAGGAGACTTCATGGCCTTTGCAACTGCTTTTACCGACCCTGCACCATCGCCTGAAGACTTGGCCGAGCTGCCGGGCACCGTGGCCGTGGAGTTTGGCGTGGACTGGTGCCCCCACTGCCAAGGCGCACAACCATTCTTGCGCGAAGCCCTGCAAGAGCGCCGCGACATCACGCACATCAAAATTGAAGATGGCCCCGGGCGCAAACTGGGCCGCCACTTCAAAGTCAAGCTGTGGCCAACGCTGGTTGTGCTGCGCAACGGGCAAGAAATTGGCCGCACCACACGCCCCCAGTCCACCCAAGATGTAGAGGCGCAGTTGCCCGTGGCGATCTGACAGTTATCACGCGCACAACCCAGGCCCTTTTCAGGGCCTTTTTTATTATTTTTTCTTCAGCAAACGCACGTACACCCCATCAAAAATTAATTTCTTTTCATTAAATGAAATAAAAACAAAAAAAACCGCGAAACATTAATTTAATTTAATATTCATATTAAATATTCTTAATAAAAAAACAAGATACGTAGTATGCACAAGCTGCAGCAAGCATTTCACTCCTAAAAATTAACGCCTCTAAGAATGGGAGGCTGAATGCTCAACAGAGATTTAAGAGACATACTTGCTGGCATTTTTGTCAGCATGGTTGGTCTATTTTTTGCAATTGTCGGTACCAACTACACCTTTGGTACCGCAGCGCGAATGGGTCCCGGTTATATGCCGGTTGTTTTAGGATGGATTTTATTTACCCTTGGCTTGCTTATTTTATTACCAGCATTATTTCGTCAAGGTGAAAAAATTGAAGTGCATTGGGACAGTTTGCTGGCCTCCACCGCTGCACTCGTTGCCTTTGCATTCACGCTGAATACACTGGGGGTTTTTCTCAGCAGCGTCATTGCTGTTTTGATTGCGAGCTTACCCAAGCGCATGCATTTTGGCATTCGTGGTGTACTGGCCATTTCTATTGCTGTTATCACGTCCTTGATCTTTATCGCAGGCCTGGATATGACGGTTTCCTTATTTCCAGAGCTGTAAATCATGGAATTGCTGAATAATCTTTTACTGGGGCTGCAAGTAGCCTCAGACCCCACCATTCTTTGGTATTGCTTTTTTGGCGTATTTTTAGGCACGGCAGTGGGGGTGCTTCCCGGTATTGGGGCATTGGCAGCCATTTCTTTGCTGCTACCTATGACCTATCACATGTCACCCACCGCCGCAATTGTGATGCTGGCTGGTGTGTACTACGGTGCCCAGTATGGCGGCTCGACCGCATCCATTTTGATGAACCTGCCCGGCGGCCCCGCTGCAGCGGTCACCTGTCTGGACGGCTATCCCATGGCCAAAAACGGGAAGGCGGGGATTGCCTTGTTCATCACCACCATTGCGTCCTTGTTTGGCGCCATGTTTGGCCTGGTGCTGCTGGTGCTGTTTTCACCGGCAATTGCAGAAGTGGGACTGAAATTTGGCCCCGCCGAGCTGTTTTCCATGATGGTCATGGGCCTGGTAGCAGCCTCCTCCATGGGCAGTGGTTCCCCCATCAAGGGGTTGTCGATGGTGGTCATGGGCGTGCTGCTTGGCATGGTGGGCACCGATGTCAACTCTGGGGCTGCCCGCTTTACGCTGGATATTCCTGAGTTGATGGACGGCATCAACTTGGTGGCTTTGGCCATGGGTTTGTTTGGTGTGTCCGAAGTGGTGCGGGGCATTCATGGACAAGACGATACGCAAAAGGTCGAGCCAATCACCCTGCGCTCCATGATCCCCAGCAAACAGGAAATGAAACGCTCCTACCCTGCCATGTTCCGGGGTTCGGTGCTGGGTTCGGCCTTGGGCGCACTGCCGGGCGTAGGCCCTTCGATTGCGGCCTTCATGGCTTATGCCGTAGAAAAAAAGACCGCCAAGAACCCACAGGAATTTGGGCACGGCGCCGTCCAGGGCATTTCCGCCCCTGAATCCGCCAACAACGCCGCAGCACAAACCGCTTTTGTGCCCTCTTTATCGCTGGGCATTCCCGGAGATGCGGTCATGGCCATCATGCTGGGCGCCCTCATCATCCACGGCATTCAACCTGGCCCCATGCTGATCAATGAACAACCTGAAATGTTCTGGGGCTTGGTGGTGAGCTTTGCGATTGGCAACATCATGCTGGTGCTGCTGAACATTCCGACCATCGGCATCTGGGTATCGCTGCTGCGCATTCCATTCAGCTGGCTCTATCCCGCCATCTTGGTCTTTGTGGCCCTGGGGGTGTACAGCGTCAACAACAACAATTTTGATATCTACATGGTGGCCATCCTCGGGGTGCTCGGCTATCTGTTCATGCTGCTGCGCTTTGAGGCTGCCCCCCTACTGCTGGGCTACATTCTGGGGCCGATGGTGGAAGAAAACATGCGCCGCGCCTTGCTGCTTTCACGCGGTGACCCATCCATCTTTATCGATCGCCCCATCAGCGCTACCTTGCTGGCAGTCACCGTGGCCATGCTGGGCTGGACGATCTTCAAGTTTCTGCAGCGCTCATTGCGCAAAAGGCACATTCCGGCCTAACGAAGAGCGGCTCTGAGCCAGCTCCTTAAAATCATCCCTGCGGTACCTTTTGTACCCGGGGATTTTTGTGCAATGAAAAATATTTTATTGATTGAAGATGATGCTGGTATTGCGCAATATATTTGCAGCAATCTAGAGAAATCCGGCTACCACATCACCCATGCTGCCGATGCAAGCAACGGCTTGAAAACTGCACTCTCCCAGCCTTGGAGCTGCATTTTGCTCGATCGCATGCTGCCCATTGATGTCGATGGTTTAGATATTCTCAAAGCCCTGCGAGCACTTGGCAATAGCACGCCAGTCATTATTGTCAGTGCCTTAGAGAAAATTGACGAGCGCATTTTGTGTTTAAAAGCAGGGGCTGATGATTATTTGCCCAAACCTTTTTTCATCAATGAATTGGAAGCACGTATTGAAGCCGTCATGCGGCGCAGCCTCCTTTCTCATACCCCATCCGCCCATGCCATGCAAATTGGCAATCTGCATATCGATCTGATTACGCATACGGTGCACCGCGATAACCAGAAAATTCTACTCAATCCCCGCGAATTCAAATTACTGGCCTACCTCATCAAAAATGCAGGCCAAACCGTCACCCGCACCATGGTGCTGGAAAATGTCTGGGATTATGACTTTCAGCCAGAGACCAACATTATTGACGTACACATCAGCCACTTGCGCCAGAAAATTGATGAAAAAGGTGCTACCTCTTTGATTCGTACCATCCGTGGTGTGGGCTACAGCATCGATGCCCCGGCGCCTTAACCCCCTGCCCCGCGCCTGGCAAGCCTGGCAGTCCAGCTCATTTCGGCTGGCGCTGTGCTTTGGCCTGCTGGTGCTGGGCATTCTGGCGGGCACCTTTACCGTGTATTACGTAGAGATGGTCGGCACCGCCAGCAAGCAGCTGGATGATTACGCGCTGCGCACCAGCAAGCGCCTGCTGCACACCCACAGCCAGCAAGGCGATGCAGGTCTGCAAGCCGAAATCACCCAGCTGCTGGGGGACGGCATTGACAGCCAAACCGAGGTGCTGATTTTTCAAAACCGCCAAGGCCATGTCTGGGCAGGCAATGCCGTAGCCCAGATGGCACAGGTGCGCACCAGCCCGGGCTTGCAAGATGTCATGCTGGAGCAAGAAGCCCGCCACTTCATGGGCCGGGTGCAGGTGCACGACCTGGGCCATGACCGCTTCTTGCTGGCGGGCAGTGACCTGCAGCCCCTGACCGACATTCGAGACCGTTACTTCAAAGCCACAGGCATTGCGCTGGCCCTGGTGATGGCCTTGTCGCTGGCTGCAGCCGTTGCCTTCCGGTATTTGATGGACCAGCGTGCCGGCGCACTGCGCCGCGCCATGCGCCAGGCCGGACAAGGCAACTTGCATTTCCGCCTGCCCAAAAGCCGCCGCAGCGATGAATTCAGCCTGCTGGAGCAAGACATCAACACCATGCTGGAGCAACTGGAGCAGCTGGTGCATGGCATCCGCCACGTCTCCAACATGGTGGCGCACAACCTGCGCACCCCGCTGAACCGCACCTTGCACCATGTACAGGCAGCCATGCAAGCACCCGAAGCCCAGCGCCAGGAACAGCTGGAACAAGCCCAAGAAGAGTTGCAGCAGCTCAGCCGCTTGTTTGCCAAGATGCTGCTGCTGGCCGAGGTGGAATCTGGCGTGGGCCAGCAACGCTTTGAGCCCCTCAACCTGCGCTGCGTGCTGCAGGAGGTGCTGGAGTTTTATGCGCCCATTTTTGAAGATCGCCAGGTGCAGCTGCAGACCCAGATGCAAGACGATGCCTGGGTGCTGGGCGACTCCCACCTGCTGGCCAATGCGCTGTCAAATGTGCTGGACAATTTTCTCAAATACGGCGGCGATGGAACATGCTTTGCGCTGGAGGTCAATCTGCAGGTCAGCACACGCCACATCACCTTGCAGTTGCGCGACCATGGCCACGGCGTTCCCGCAGATGCTCTGGCCCGCATGGGCCAGCATTTTTTTCGCGCCAGCACGCACCAGCAGCTTGCCGGCCACGGCATTGGCCTTGCCAGCGTGCGCGCCATTGCGCGCCTGCACCAAGGCAGTATCACGTGGCACCTGGCCCAACCGGGGCTGGCCACCACGCTGCGGCTGCCACGGGTGTCTGCACCTGAAAGCACGCATCAAAAATAAGAGCTGCTTGCGCTTAAAAACAAAGGGCTTCAGATAAATAACTATCTGAAGTCCTTTAAAAACAAGGGCCAGCAGCTACCTTTTTAAAAAAGGAATGTTGTCAAAACCCTTGCTTTAGATGCGACCCAAGGCCTTCTCAACACCCTTGTTGGCCAACTCGTCTGCCTTTTCATTGCCCGGATCACCCGCGTGGCCCTTGACCCAGCGCCACTCAATACGATGCCCTGCGGTGGCCACCAGCGCATCCAGCTCCTGCCACAGCTCAGCGTTCTTTACCGGTTGTTTGGAGGCCGTCTTCCAGCCTTTGGCTTTCCAGCCGTGAATCCACTCCGTAATGCCTTTGCGCACGTACTCGCTGTCCAGAAACAGCTTCACGTCACACGGGCGTTTGAGTGCGCGCAGCGCCTCAATCACGGCCTGCAACTCCATGCGGTTATTGGTAGTTCCCAGCTCACCACCAAACAGCTCTTTGGTGTGCGGGCCTGCTTGCAACAACACCCCCCAGCCACCGGGGCCCGGGTTGCCCTTGCAGGCACCGTCTGTATAAATCACAACCTGGTTCAAATTTCTTTCCTTTGTGGTGCTTGCTGGCAGGCCGCCGCAGTGGCCGTTTGCGCCGGCGCTTTGCGCGAGCGCCATGCAGGCTCCATCAGCCGCATGCCATGCACCTTTTTGACTGCCAGCACGCAGTATGCACCGCCCAGCACCGGCCACGCCTTGTTGCCCAGCTTATCCATCCAGCGCCAGCGCTCCAGCCACGCAGCGCTGTCCACCGCGGGGGCGTGGCAGCCAAAATCCGCAGCCACCACATCCATTGCCAGCACTTGCAGCCAATCACGTACGCGCCAATACGGCAATCCCTTGCATGCATTCAGGCTGGGCGCCTGCGCACGCTCCAAACCATGCTGAAGCCCCCACAAGCTGAAGGGGTTGAGCCCAAACAGCAAAAGGCGCCCCTCAGGCACCAGTACGCGCACCGCCTCGCGCAAGGCTGCATGCGGGTCCTGGCATAGCTCCAGCGTGTGCGGCAGCACCAGCAAATCCATGCTGGATTCTGCAAACGGCAGCGCCTCCGGGGCGCACAGCAGCTGAACTTGCTCAGGGTCTTGGCAAGCCTGGCGATCAAGGTTTAAATCAGCAGTCGGCGCGGCCACCCACTGGTGGGGCATGCGGTTATGACGCAAAGCTTGCAGCATGGGCAAACCCAGCTGCAAGCTGTGATAGCCGAAAATATCCGCCACCGCTTCATCGCAGCGCTGCTGCTCCCAGTCGAGCAAGTAGCGCCCAAAAGCTTTTGCCATCCACGGATGACTTTTTTCACTTGCCTCGTTCATGAACCTTTTGCCGTTGCCTGCGTTTTCTGACAATTACATCTGGCTGCTGCACAACGGCAAGCAAGCCCTGGTGGTCGACCCCGGCGACGCTGCGCCCGTTCAAGCTGCACTGCAAGCGCTCCAGCTGCAGCTTCAGGCCATTCTAGTGACCCACCACCATGCTGACCATGTGGGTGGCGTTGACGCCTTGCGCGACGCCACTGGCGCCTTGGTGTATGGCCCTGCCTTTGAAGTGCTGCCAGAGCCCGTAGTGCGCGTAGATGCGGCTACCCAGTTGCAGCTTTTAGGCTTGCAGTGGCGGGTGCTGGAAGTGCCCGGCCACACCGCTGGCCACATCGCGTGGTATTGCGAGCCTGCCGGGCAAGCACCCATCTTGTTCTGTGGTGACACTTTGTTTTCTGGCGGTTGTGGCCGCCTGTTTGAAGGCACTGCCGAGCAAATGCATGCCTCACTGCAACAACTGGCGCAGTTACCGCAGAACACCCGTGTGGCTTGTGCGCATGAATACACTGTCAGCAATCTGAAATTTGCGTGTGAAGTGGAACCAAGCAACACTGCCTTGCTCCAATACCGCGCGCATTGCGAAGCACTGCGCCAGCAGCAACGCCCGACGCTGCCTTCGACGCTGGCGCAAGAGCTGGCAATCAACCCTTTTCTGCGTTGCGACGTTAAGCAGGTAGTGCAAAGTGCACTGCGCTTTCGCTCCAACACCCACCCCGAACAACCCGCAAGCGTGCTGGCCACGCTGCGCGAATGGAAAAACGCATTCTGATGAACTTGCGCCATCTTTTTGTTGCCTTCAGCGTCGTATGGCTTGCTGGCTGTGCGACCTCGCCCGCCTCTTACGACGCTCCCCTCAAGCCCATCACCCGCACACACACGGGTACCTCCAAGGTTGCATCCCTGGAGTCCAACAATGACCTGTGGGAGCGCATTCGCAAAGGCTTTGCAATTCCAGATCTGGAGCACGAACTGGTCGACGCCCAAGAGCAGTGGTACGGCAGCCGCCCCGATTACATCGACCGCATGACCACGCGCTCGAGCAAATACCTCTATCACATCGTGGAAGAGCTGGAGCAGCGCAATATGCCCACCGAGCTGGCGCTGCTGCCCTACATCGAAAGTGCCTTCAACCCACAAGCAGTCTCCAGCGCCAAAGCTGCAGGCATGTGGCAGTTCATGCCCGCAACAGGCTCTTACTTTGACCTGACCCAAAACGCCTTCCGTGACGACCGCCGTGATGTGCTGGCATCGACCAAGGCAGCGCTGGACTACCTGGAGAAACTGCACCGCATGTTTGGTGACTGGCACTTGGCACTGGCCGCCTACAACTGGGGCGAAGGCAGCGTAGGCCGCGCCATCAAGCGCAATGAGCGCCAGGGCCAGGCCACCGGCTATGTGGACCTAAGCATGCCTAACGAAACCCGCAATTACGTCCCCAAGTTGCAGGCGGTTAAAAACATCATCGCCGACCCCGAGAAGTTCAATATCGAGCTGCCCAATATTGAAAACCACGCTTATTTCCAGGCCGTTGACATCAAACGCGATATGGATGTGGAACTGGTTGCCCGTTTGGCTGACGTGCGTTTGGAAGACTTCAAGGCGCTGAACCCCTCTTTCCACCGCCCCACCATTTTTGCAGGCGGCACCACGCAAATCTTGCTGCCATGGGACAACGCCAAAGTCTTCCAGCGCAACCTGGCTGCCCACATTGATGGCCAGTACGCCAGCTGGACCGTGTGGGTAGCCCCCAGCACCATGACTGTGGCCAACGCGGCACAGCGTGTCGGCATGAGCGAAGCCGACTTGCGCAGCGTCAACCGCATTCCTCCACGCATGATGATCAAGTCAGGCTCTGCACTGATGGTGCCGCGCACATCGCAACACCTGAGCGATGTCTCATCACACATCGCAGACCACGGCACGCTGGCCTTTGCCCCAGAAATCACTGAAGTCACGCGCCGCACCCCTGTCAAAGTCCGCAAGGGTGACACCATGGCCAAAGTGGCCAAGCGCAACGGCGTCACTGTGGCCAACTTGGCGCGCTGGAACGATATCAAGACCACCACCAAGCTCACGTCAGGCCAGTCACTCGATATCTACAAAACCGTCAAGATTCGGGCTGCTGACGCCAACAACAAAAAATCACCCCCCACCAAACAGGCACGCTCTACCGCAGTCACCAAGAAAGCTGCAACCACCAAAGTGGCCCAAAAAAGCAAGGGCGGCACGCCAACCAAGAAAAAACGCTAAGTGCGCCACCGCACACCTGGCGCACCACCATCAAAAAAGCCCTGCACTTCAGGGCTTTTTTGACGCAGAGGCCAACGCTTTTTAGCGTCGCTCCACCAGCGCATGCGCGATAGTCCCCAGATCCACATATTCCAGCTCACTGCCGACAGGAACGCCACGCGCTAAACGCGTCACCTGCACGTGGCGACCCTGCATCAGCTCCGTGACGGCATGCGCTGTTGCCTCACCTTCCGTGGTGAAGCTGGTGGCCAAAATCACCTCCTGCACAGCGCCATCTACCACCCGCTGCAGCAGCTGCGGCAAGCCGATGTCTTTGGCGCCCACACCATCCATGGGAGAGATACGCCCCATCAGCACAAAGTAATAGCCGCTATAGGCCCCGGTGCGCTCCATCGCCGCCAAATCAGCGGGGGTTTCCACCACGCACAAGCGTGCCGCATCACGCCCAGCATCCTGGCAAATAGGGCAGACCGCATCGTGCGTAAACGTATTGCAGCGCGAGCAATGCTGTACAGAATCCACCGCATCCATCAATGCGCGCGAGAGCACGCGTGCGCCCTCTTGGTCACGCTGCATTAAATGGAAAGCCATACGCTGCGCAGACTTCACCCCCACACCGGGTAAGCGGCGCAATGCCTGAATGAGTGGATCGAGCGGCTGCAAATCTGACATGTCTAAAACCTAAAAACCAAGAAAAAAGGGAAAGCGCAGAGGCTTTCCCTTGCATCAGCCGGTTCCCGTAATTTAGAAGGGGAACTTCATGCCACCTGGCAAACCGGGCATACCCGCAGTCAGCTTGGACATTTTTTCATTCGAAGTCTCTTCTGCCTTGCGCACTGCCGCATTGAAAGCGGCGGCCACCAAGTCTTCCAGCATGTCCTTGTCTTCGCCCAGCAGGCTAGGGTCAATGGTCACGCGCTTGACGTCGTGCTTGCAAGTCATCACCACCTTCACCAGGCCCGCGCCCGACTCGCCTTCGACTTCGACGTTACCCAGCTCATCTTGCGCCTTCTTCAAGTTGTCCTGCATGGCTTGCGCTTGCTTCATCAAACCGGCGAGTTGTCCTTTGTTGAACATGGTTGCTTCCTTTGTTTGTCACTTAAAAATCAGATGGGGCCAATAGTGCCACGTCTTGGCAGACCCCGAACTTTGTTTCACCTATACCGGGCGAATGCTACCGGGCACGATGGTGGCTCCCAGGCTGTGCTGCAAGTGCTGCACACGGGGGTCGTTCATCACAATCGCTTCCGCCTGCTTTTGCCGTGCTTCAGCACGCGCCTTGTTGCGCAAAGCGGGCGTATCAGAGACCTTGCCATTTTCCACATGCAAGCTGGTGCAATCAGTGATGTGCGCCAAAGCCTTGAGCAACCGCTCACGCGGCATGGGTTGATTGAGCGACGTTCGCTGCACCCGCAGCGACCACTTCCCACCGTCTTGCGCAACCAGTTGAGACTGCATGGCCAGCTCACGCACCAGCGCAACAATGGCTTGCGTTTCATCCAGCTGCGTCACGATGGCATGCCATATGTCGCCCAGTACCGTGGGCTTAAGCTCTTGGACTGGCTCTTGCACAACAGCCTTGCCGGGCGCTTGCACGGCCTCTCCTTGCGCAGGCATAAGGTTTTCTGCTGGCAAGTCTTCCCACACGGGCGGCTCGTCATTGGAATAGGCTGGAACAGCCTCCATCGCCTCTGGGGGCAGATCCTCCCATGGCGGCGGTATTTCTTGCGCAGATTGATCCGTCTCTGATGAGCCCGCCTGCACAGACTCAGGGTCTTCAGCGACAGGGGCTTCTTTCGACCCCACACTCATCTGCTGTGGCTGCTGTGGCTGCTGTGGCTCAGTTTGCGCCTTTGAAGCGGGCAGTTCAGGCAGATTCAGTGTTTTTTTTTCTGCCGCTGGTGTCGCTGCACCTGTTGGTAATGTGGCTTGCGGCTTGAACGCCAGCAAACGCAATAGCGCCATAGTCAGCGCAGCATATTCATCAGGCGCCAGGCCCAACTCTTGGCGACCATGCAAACAGATGCTGTAGAGCAACTGCGTTTCATCCGCGGGCATGGCTTGCGCCAAATCGGCCATGGCGGTGGCATCTGGGTCTGCTTGATCGACTGCAGCAGCCATATCAGGCACCGCCTGCAATACTGCCATGCGCTGCAACACAGAAGCCATTTCTTCAAGCGTAGAAGCGGCAGAAACCCCGTTGTGGCGCAATGCATCTGCGGTTTCAACCACCGTCCGGCCATCGCCTTGGGCCAAGGCTGCAATCAAGCGAAAGACATAGCTGCGGTCCACGCTGCCCAGCATCTGGCGCACGGCATCTTCTTGCAGCTGACCACAGCCAAACGCAATGGCCTGATCCGTCAGCGACAACGCATCGCGCATGGAGCCACGCGCACCACGCGCCAGCAGCTTGAGAGCTTGAGACTCTGCAGGAATGGATTCTTTGGCCAGCACCTGTGTCAGGTGCTCAAACACGGTTTCCGGAGCCATAGGCCGCAAATTGAACTGCAGGCAACGCGAAAGCACTGTAACCGGCACTTTTTGCGGATCGGTCGTAGCCAGCACAAATTTGAGGTACTCCGGCGGCTCTTCCAGCGTCTTCAACATGGCATTGAATGCCGTGTTGGTCAGCATGTGCACCTCGTCGATCATGAAGACCTTGAAACGCCCCTGCACCGGCTTGTACACGGCCTGCTCGAGCAGACTTTGCACTTCATCCACACCGCGGTTAGAGGCCGCATCCAGTTCAATGTAGTCGGGAAAGCGACCGCTATCAATTTCAGTACATGCAGGGCAAACACCGCAAGGCGTAGCGGTAATTCCGCCCTGGCCATCGGCACCGGTACAGTTCACCGATTTAGCAAAAATACGCGATACCGTGGTCTTGCCTACACCACGTGTGCCGGTGAACAAATACGCATGGTGCAAACGCTGCTGCGTGAGCGCATTGCCCAAGGCTTGCACAACGTGCTCCTGCCCCACCATTTCGGCGAAGTTGCGGGGACGGTATTTACGAGCGAGCACGAGATAAGACATAGGGGCGAATTCTACGGGCTATGGGCTTTACATCCTTGGCACAGGCATGTTTATCTGCGTGTGTCACTTCTGCGTGACACAAACCCACCTATAATCGAGCCTGACAGCCCCCCTCGCATGGGGAAGCGGCCAACCGGGTCAGGTGGGGAACCAAGCAGCCCTAACTGTGAAACCAGTGCCGAGGTAAGGGTTGTCAACTGTTCTCTCTAGGGCATCTTTGGCAAGCAAAGAAATATTCGCCCGCTGCACTTACCCAACTCCACTCTGATTGCGCTGCACGTAGCCATGTAGCTACTGGCGCCTGCATCACAGATGCCATAACGCTAGCGCAGCTTGGGTATGAGCTTGATGTACACCAGCTCGCTAAGCAGCTCCACCAAGGTTTGCGCCACGATCACGGCGGGCAGCACGGGGATGGCGCCCGGCACCGCCAATGCCAGCGGCAGCACCACTAAAGAATTGCGCGTACTGCCACTGAAAGCAACGGCGCGCGCCGCAGGTGCCGGCAGTTGGAAGGCTTTGGCCACACCCCATGCCACCAGCGGCGCCAACACTGCAAACGCCACGTAAACAGGCAGCACATGCCAGACGGCCTCTGGCGCAGCCCCCAATTGCGGCACGACCGCCGCCATCACCACCCACAAGACCACTGCCGTAGCTGGCACAGGCAACAAACCCAGCACGCTGCTGGCACGCTCACCCATGCTGGAGCGTTGCGCCCACCATTGCGTGGCCGCAGCCAATGCCAGCGGCACCACGATCAGCCATGCGAAAGCATCCACAAATGGCCCCTGCTGCACCAAACCTGCCGCTTGCGACCCCAGCAGCGCATCCAGATACAAAGGCAGCAACAGCATTTGCACCACCAGCAGCACCGGGGTGGACGCAAGCAGCAACCGAGCATCTGCCTTGCCCATGTGGGCAAAGGTGACCACATAGTCAATGCACGGAGCCAGCAGCACCAGCAGCACACCAAAGCGCAGCAGGTGGTCGCTGGGCAGCATCCCACTCAGCGCAGCCACCAGCAGCGGGATCGCCACAAAGTTCGTCACCAGCAGCGCCAGTAAGAAGCGGCCTTGCGCCCAAGCACCACGCAATGCCCTCCAAGGTACTTGCAAGAAGGTGACATACAGCATGAACGCCAGCGCGGGGTTGATGGCCACCTCCAGCGCCTGCATGCCATCAAACTGCCAAGCCAAGCCAGCCGCCAGCGCCACTGCAACCAAGTAGATGGGCGCTTGCCAGCGCTCTAGAACATCACGCAAAGACATAGGTAACTTATTCGCAACTGAAGCCAGTAGCTTCAAAATCCATAGCTTGCAGCGCTTTTAAATCAATGGCTTTAAATACAAAACCCTTAAAAACCATTGATTAGAAAGCGCTAACAGCTATTCATTTATGACTTCACATACGACTGAATGCCACGTGCAGCACGTACACCCGTCGCAAAACAGGCCGTGAGCAGATAGCCCCCTGTCGGGGCTTCCCAGTCCATCATCTCTCCGGCGCAAAACACGCCGGGCAGCGCCTTGCACATCAGTTGCCCATCCAAGGCAGCCCATGTGACCCCGCCTGCCGTGCTGATCGCCTCATCGATAGGGCGTGCAGCCACTACCGTGATCGGTAGGCATTTGATAGCCTGCGCCAGTTTGACAGGGTCTTGCATGGCTTCTTTGCTGAGCACCTCATGCAGCAATCCAGCCTTGACCCCATCCAAGCCCAAGCGCCCCTTGAGGTGGCTGGACAAACTGCGTGACCCACGCGGATGGCGCACCTCCTGCAACACTTTTTCGTGCGAAAAAGCAGGTAGCAAATCCAACTCCAAGGTAGCGCTGCCGTTGAGCGCAATTTCATCACGCAACAAGTTGGAGACGGCATAAATCAAACTACCCTCCACACCCGTCGCCGTGGCCACAAACTCCCCACGGCGCTCAAAGCTGCGCCCCAGACTGTCCGCAAAACGAATGGCCACAGACTTCAGAGGTGCGCCCGCAAAGCGCTCGCCAAACAGCGCACTCCAGCCTTTGGCAATCTGTGGCTTACCGCCCACCAACTCTTTGAAAAAGGCACGGCGACTTGCGGTTTCCGGAGTGACAGCGCCAGGCTCCCCCACATCAAAGCCGCAATTGGCAGATTGCAAGCTGGCAACACTCACCCCTTGGGCTTGCAACAGCGGCACCCATGCACCATCCGAACCCAAGCGTGCCCAGCTGCCGCCACCCAGCGCCAGCAATGTAGCCTTGGCCTGCACGGGCAGCACACCCTCTTGCGTCTCCATCAACAAAGCTTGCTCGGCATTCCAGCCTTTCCACAAGTGGCGCATATGAAACACCACACCCTGTGCACGCAAGCGCGCCAGCCAGGCACGCAGCAGGGGCGCGGCTTTCATATCGGTCGGAAACACGCGGCCCGATGTGCCAACAAACGTACCGATGCCCAGTCCTTGCGCCCACGCACACAACTGCTCTGCCCCAAAGTCTTGCAGCAGCGGGCGCAGCATGGGCTGCGCATCGCCGTAGCGCTCCACAAAACGTTCAAAAGCTTCCGAATGGGTGAGGTTTAGCCCCCCCTTGCCTGCCAGCAAAAACTTGCGCCCTACCGAGGCTTTGCCGTCAAACACATGCACTTGCACACCCTGGGCCGACAGCATCTCTGCTGCCATTAACCCAGCAGGGCCAGCCCCCACAATGGCAACATCACATTTCAAAGCTGGCAGCGCGGCAGCAGACATAAACAACCCAATCTTTCACAAATACACGGTGACCAAACACCAAGGGCAGGCAGCATAACGCCTCACCCAAGACCCAGCCCCGCCCACGCCCTTCCCCGCATTGCGCGCAGCTATATGCGTCATAGGCATTTTTGCGCAGCCATGCTGCACGTCTGGACATTGGTTTCTGTCACAATTATTGGGACTTCCATCGTGCGCGCTTGAGCGCACCCGCCCCAACTACACAACAAGGAAATAACTCCATGGCAAGCGAACTCATCAAGCATGTCACCGATGCCAGCTTTGAAAGCGACGTACTGCAACCTGGCAGCACCGTGCTGGTGGACTACTGGGCCGAATGGTGCGGCCCCTGCAAGATGATTGCACCCATTTTGGACGACGTCGCCAAGACCTACGAAGGCAAGATCACCATCGCCAAGATGAATGTGGACGAAAACCGTGAAATCCCCGCCAAGTTTGGCATCCGCGGCATCCCCACTTTGATGGTCTTCAAAAACGGCGAGTTGGTTGCGACCAAGGTTGGCGCCATGGCCAAGCCACAACTGACCGCTTTTATCGACCAGCAAATCGCTTAAATTCCACCCAGCCAGAGCGCGCACCTTGTGCGCTCTGGCCGTGATGTTCAGGCCTGTGTCCGCCTAACACCACAGCTTGGCAAATTGCCTGACACAAACTAGTGTGCAATTTGCTTTCTTTTCCTGTCATAATCAATTCCCGATCACGGCCCAAAGCATTAGCGGCCGCTTCTGATCATCTTGGCAAGCCATCGACGTACTGCGCTCCTCGCCGATTACTCTGGCATTCGCCACATCCCCAGATTTCTTTGAACTCCTTGCAAGGAGTAACTCCAGATGCACCTTAACGAACTCAAGGCACTGCACGTGTCTGAAGTGTTGAAGCAGGCCGAAGCGCTTGAGATTGAAAACGTTGGCCGCATGCGCAAGCAAGAGCTGATGTTCGCCATTATCAAAAAGCGTGCAAAAGCCGGTGAACAAGTGTTTGCCGATGGCGTGCTGGAAATTTTGCCAGATGGCTTTGGCTTTCTGCGCAGCCCCGACACCAACTTCACCGCCAGCACAGACGACATCTACATCTCGCCCAGCCAGGTACGCCGCTTCAACCTGCACACTGGCGACATGATTGAAGG
>JAFAGF010000059.1 GCA_023422975.1 Pseudomonadota bacterium | reverse complement strand
GCTGGCTGGTGAATGGGGGCCACACAACATCAATGTGAACGCAATTTGCCCGGGCTTTTTCCGCACCAAGATGGCCGAAGTGCTGATCGACACCATGGGCGAAGACAAGATGGCGGGCCGTGCGCCGTTGCGCCGACTGGGGGATGACGAAGGCCTGAAGGGGCTGACCGTGCTGCTGGCCAGCGATGCGGGCAAGCACATCACCGGTCAGTGGGTGGCGGTGGACGGTGGTGTCAGCGCCATTTTGGGCTGATGCCTGCGCGCTTGAGATTGTCGCCATTGCTCGTATGTGACAGCTTTTTGTGGGAGTGCAGGGGATTGCGCCGCTATGCTTGCGGCCATTTTCCAATGAACCATTTCGGAGACAACACATGCTGAGTTTTGGCGAACACCCCATTCCCTTTGTGAACCACCTGGGCTTTACGCTGCACAAGTTTGAAAACGGCGAGTCGGAGCTGCGCTACACCGCCCAGCCCGAGCACCTGAACACCTTTGAAGTCACGCACGGCGGCGCCAGCATGACGCTGCTGGATGTGACCATGGCGGTGGCGGCGCGCTCTTTGGAGAGCGATGATTTCGGCTGCGTCACCATTGAGATGAAGACCAGCTTCATGCAGGCCGCACGCGGCCCGCTGGTGGCCAAGGGGTTGGTGCTGCACCGCACCAAAAGCATGGCGTATTGCGAAGGCAAGGTGTATGACAGCACGGGCAAGCTGTGCACGCATGCCACGGGCACCTTCAAGTACATGCCGCGCACCATCAAGCCCGGTCAGAAACCCGGTGGTACGCAAACCGTGATTGCCACAGACTAAGCGCCTGGGCCAGTGCGCAGGGCGGCTGGCTTGGGGTTTAGATATCAAATTGAATGCTAGCGCTGATGTATCAAGCGATGGCAGCTATGAAAAAGGAGATGAATCACATGCCAAACAATCCCCAAATCCTGTTGGACAACCGCCCGGTGGGCGAAGCCGTGGTCAGCAATTTCAAGCTGGTGGAAGCGCCCACGCCTGCACTGCAAGACGGGCAGGTGCTGGTGCGCCACCATTACCTGAGCTTGGATCCGTACATGCGCGGCCGCATGAATGACAGCAAGAGCTATGCAGCCAGCCAGCCGCTGGGCGAAGTCATGCTGGGCGGCACCGTGGGTGTGGTGGAGGAAAGCCGTCACCCCAAATTTCAGCCGGGCGATCAGGTGGTGGGCATGGGCGGCTGGCAGCATTACAGCGTGGTCGACGGCAATGCCCCCGGCATGCTGCGCAAGGTGGACACCACGCATGTGCCGCTGTCGTACTACCTGGGCGCCGTGGGCATGCCCGGCGTGACCGCCTGGTATGGCTTGGTAAAAATCATCAACCCCAAGGCAGGGAAGACGGTGGTCGTCAGCGCGGCGACTGGCGCAGTGGGCAGCGCTTTTGCCGCGCTGGCCAAGGCGCGGGGTTGCCGCGTGGTGGGGATTGCCGGCGGCCCTGAGAAATGTGCCTATGCCACCAATGAGCTGGGCTTTGATGCGTGCATTGACTACAAGGTGCACAGTGACCTGAAATCCATGAGCAAGGCCTTGAAAGAGGCGTGCCCCGACGGCATTGACGGCTATTTTGAAAACGTGGGTGGCTACTTGCTGGACGCCGTGCTGCTGCGCGCCAACGCCTTCGCCCGTGTGGCCGTGTGCGGCATGATTGCGGGCTATGACGGTCAGCCACTGCCCCTGCACAACCCGGCGCTCATCCTCATCAACCGCATGAAGGTCGAGGGCTTTATCGTCAGCGAGCACATGGAGGTGTGGCCCGAAGCGCTGGCGGAGTTGGGTGGCTTGGTGGCACAAGGCAAGCTGCGCCCCCGCGAGACGGTGGCTCAGGGGTTGGCCAGTGCGCCGGAAGCTTTTCTGGGGCTGCTGAAAGGCAAGAACTTTGGCAAGCAACTGGTCAAGCTGATCTAAACCCGTGCCAAGGCAGCCGCAGTGCTGCCTTTTTTCTTGGTGACACAGAACAACGACAGAGGAGACAAATATGTTGAATGGTCTTGCAGGAAAAGCCGCTGTATTGACGGGTGCTGGCTCAGGCTTTGGGCTGGAGTGCATGCGCATCGCGGCGAAGGCGGGTATGAATCTGGTGCTGGTGGATGTGCAGGCCGATGCACTGGCGCAGTCTGCCGAGCAGGCGCGCAGCCTGGGCGCCAGACAGGTGATGGCGTGCACAGTGGATGTGGGCAATGCCGAGGCCATGGACGCGCTGGCGCAAGAAGTGAAGGCCACTTTCGGTGCGCCGCACTTTGTGTTCAATAACGCGGGGGTCGGAGGCTCCGGCGGGTTGCTGTGGGAGCAGTCGGTCAAAGACTGGGATTGGGTGCTGAACGTGAACCTGTGGGGCGTGATTCACGGTGTGCGCGTGTTTACGCCGATGATGCTGGACGCGGCGGCGCAGGATCCGAACTGGCAGGGCCACATCGTGAATACCGCCAGCATGGCGGGGTTGCTGACCCCGCCGAATATGGGGGTCTACAACGTGAGCAAGCATGCGGTGGTCAGTTTGACCGAGACGCTGTACCAAGACCTACGGCTGGTGACGGAGCAGCTGCACTGCAGCGTGTTGTGTCCGTACTTTGTGCCCACCGGCATTGCCAACAGCGAACGCAACCGCCCCGATGCGGTGGATGCTGCAGCGCTGACCACCAGCCAGAAAGTGGCACGCGCGATGACGCAAAAGGCCGTGAACTCTGGCAAGGTGTCGGCGCAGGACATTGCCAGCAAGGTGTTTGCGGCCATGGCAGACAACCAGTTCTATATTTTTAGCCACCCCCATGCACTGGGCAATGTGCGCACCCGCATGGAAGACATCTTGCAGCTGCAAAATCCTACGGATGCGTTTGCCGACCGGCCTGAGGTGGGTGAGCAACTGCGCGCGGCATTGCGTGGCGCGGCGCTTGCTTAGGTACTGGGTCAGCGCTATGTGGGAGGCCCCGCTTTGCGGGGCTTTTTTGTTGCGCAAGCTGTGGCTTGCTGACAGCAAGGGAACTTGTCGATGCCAAGCGCCTCACTCAGTGTTACAAATCGATGCTTTGCAAATTGGCGTGAAATCGCTGATTTATGCTGAAAAAACAGAGCAGCGCGTGCATGCAGGCAGCGCACTCGGTGAGGAATTTACCCATTCTGGGCCCTGCGCTTTACACAAGCGCAACATTGGGGGCTGAGAATGGCAACGTTTTCGAATTTTTGATTGCCCCCATGACGTTCTCTTTTGCCCCCCAGCGCGCCAACCATCGCTTGCCGGATACCTTTTCTCCTGTGCAGCAGCTACAACGCAAAAGGGGCTTGGCCGCCATGGCGCTGCTGGCTGTGGTGCTGACTGGCTGCAGCAAGCAGTCGGATGCGCCAGCGGCGCAGGCTGAACCGGCCAAAGTGGGCGTGGTGGTGCTGCAAAAGCAAAGTCAGACACTGGACAGCCTGCTACCAGGTTTGACGGCCGCATTCTTGCGTGCAGAAGTACGCCCCCAAGTTAGCGGTATTGTGCAAAAGCGGCTCTTTACCGAGGGAGGTATGGTCAAGCAAGGGCAACCGCTGTACCAGCTGGATGCGGCCAGCTTGCGTGCGACCGAAGCCAGTGCCGCTGCGGCTTTGGTCAAAGCACAGGCAAGCCAGAAAACCCTGGAAGCTACGGCACGCCGCAATGCCGAGCTGGTGAAGATTACGGCCATCAGCCAACAGGCCTTTGAAGAAAGCCAGGCTGCGGCGCAGCAAGCGCAGGCCGATGTGGCGGTGGCCAAGGCGAATTTGGAGACGGCACGCATCAACCTCAAATACAGCCGGATTGAGGCACCGATCAGTGGCCGAATCAGTCTGTCTGCGGTGACCCCCGGCGCTTTGGTGACAGCCAACCAGACCACACCGCTGACCGACATCGTGCAATTGGACCCCATGTATGTGGACTTCACCCAGTCTTCGGCAGAGTTGCTGCAACTGCGCAATGACTGGGCGGCGGGGCGCTATCAAAAAATTGAAGGCGAGCAAATGCCCATTCGCCTGCAGCTGGAAGATGGCAGCGCTTATGCCCATGAAGGCAAGCTGCAGTTTGCGGGGCTGATCGTCAACAGCACCATGGGTACGGTGACTTTGCGTGCCGTGGTGCCCAACCCCGATGGGGTGCTGATGCCGGGCATGTTTGTGCAGGCGCATCTGCCAACGGGCTTGGCACCTGAGGCGATTTTGGTGCCCCAGCGCTCCGTATCCCGTGACCTGACAGGGCGCGCCAGCGTGCTGGTGGTGAAGGCGGACGACACCGTGGAAAAACGCACCGTGGATCTGGGCCGCGCCATCGGTGTGAACTGGTTGCTGGACAAGGGCCTGGAGGCGGGTGAGCGCGTCGTCATTGACGGTTTTCAGCGCATCAAGCCAGGTGACAAGGTCACGGTGGTGGAGACACCTGCGAACGCCCAATCACAGCCTCAGCCCGTGGACTCTCAAGCAGCAGCAGCGCGATTGCGCGCGGCTGTGGCAACTGGCAAGTAAGCGGGAAGCGGTTAAACCATGGCGCAGTTTTTTATCAATCGCCCCATTTTTGCGTGGGTGATTTCGATCGTCATCATGCTGGCGGGGGCCTTGTCCATCTTTACCCTGCCGCTGGAGCAATACCCTGATATTGCACCGCCGCGCGTGACCATTGGCGCCCAGTACACGGGGGCTTCGGCCGAGACGGTGGAGAACTCGGTCACCCAGATCATTGAGCAGCAGCTCAAGGGCATCGACAACATGCTCTATATGAACTCCACGTCCGATGCCTCGGGTCGCTCGCGCACGACTTTGACGTTCGCACCCGGCACAGACATCGATGTGGCACAGGTGCAGGTGCAAAACAAGTTGCAGGCGGCGATGAACCGGCTGCCCGATGCGGTGAAAAGCCGTGGCGTGTTTGTGACCAAAGGCGGCCAAGACTTTTTGGTGACCTACAGCTTTTATTCCACCGATCCGTCCATGACGCAGGTGGACATTGGTGACTACTTGAATTCCAACTTGGTCGATGTGCTGGGCCGATTAGATGGGGTGGGTGACATCAATGTGTTTGGTACGTCCTATGCCATGCGTATCTGGATGGATCCGGCGTTGATGCAAAAGTATGCACTCATGCCCTCTGATTTGATCTCTGCGTTGAACTCCCAGAATGCACAGGTTTCTGCGGGTCAACTGGGGGCATTGCCGGCAGTGAGTAATCAGCAACTCAATGCCACCATCACGGCACGTACCAAGCTGCAGACGGTGGAAGAGTTTGAAAACATTGTGCTCAAA
>JAFAGF010000053.1 GCA_023422975.1 Pseudomonadota bacterium | reverse complement strand
CCAGTGGGGCCAAAATAGGCTCCAGCCAGCCCACCAGCTTGCCAAAGTGCTGTTCGGCCAAAATTTCGGTGGGTGCCATCAGCGCGCACTGCCAGCCCGAGGCAATGCACACCATGGCCGACATGGCTGCCACCACCGTTTTGCCAGAGCCGACATCGCCCTGCAGCAAGCGGTGCATAGGCATGGCACGCGCCATATCCTGGGCGATTTCTCGGCACACCCGTTGTTGCGCCCCTGTCAGCCCAAAAGGCAGCTGCTGCAAAAACTGCTCCACCAGCGTCAGATTACCTTCTTCTGCCACGGGCACTGTCAGCACGGGTGCACGCAATGCCGCCCGCTCTTGCCGGGCCTGGTATTGCGACAACTGCTGGGCCAACAACTCTTCGGCTTTCAGCCGCTGCCATGCGGGGTGGGAATGGTCTTCCAGCGTAGCCAGGGCCACATCCGGCGTTGGGTGGTGCAAGAAAGCGAGCGCCTCACGCAAACCCATCAAGGGTTGAAGGCCATTTTCACCCCAATAATTCATCACCGGCGGCGGGGTATCGGGCGGCAAGGTTTCAGGCAGTTGTACGCGCTGCATGGCGCTGGCGATGGCTCGGCGCAAATACGGCTGCGGCAATCCCGCCGCCGTGGGGTACACCGGCGTCAGCGCTTGGGGCAGCTCTCCCCCGGCCACTTTGAAGGCCGGGTGCATCATCTGCCGCCCCCAGAAACCGCCCTTGATTTCCCCCCGGATGCGCAGCACCGTCCCCACGGCCATCGTTTTTTGCTGCGAGGGGTAGAAGCTAAAAAACGTCAACACGCACGTGCCAGTGCCATCCTCCACCGTCACCTTCAGCATGCGACGTGGTCGCAGCTGCACCTCACACTGCGTAACGGTGGCTTCAATCTGCACCGTATCGCCATCGCGGGCATTGCGCAGCAAGGTGATCTTGGTTTCATCCTCATAGCGCAGCGGCAGGTGCAGCACCAGGTCGATATCCCGCACCAGCCCCAGCTTGTGCATGGCTTGCTGGGCCGCACTGGGCGCTGTTTTTTTGACGGAAGGGGTCGACGCGGAAGGCATGAATCGTTAACAGTTGAGAATCTTCAAGTGATAGCGAAAAGGCTAACATGTCTGCTGTCGCTTCTACATGTTGCACGTCCTGTTCCTGCCCGTTCATGCTCAAAAAGATTCGTATCGAACAACTGCAAGTTGGAATGTATGTCCACACCTTGTGCGGAGCATGGCTGGCCCATGATTTTTGGCGCACCTCGTTTTTGGTCGATACCACCGAAGTGCTGGCCAAGCTGCGCGCCAGCCCCGTGCAGGAAGTGTGGATCGACACCCGAAAGGGGCTGAACACCACGCAAGCGCTGCCCGCTTCCGTGCTTGCCGCATTTGCCGAAGACACCACCCCGGCATCCCTGAATCAAGAACTCGAGCGGGCTTCCGCCATGTGCGATGAAGCCAGCGATGCCGTCATGCGCATGTTCAGCGAAGCACGCATGGGCCGTGCACTGGATCTCTCAACAGCCAGCACCCTTGTGCAGGCAGTGTGCAGCTCTGTAGAGCGCCACCCCGATGCGCTGATCAGCATGGCGCGCCTCAAGACCTCCGACAACTACACCTATATGCACTCGGTGGCAGTGTGCGGCCTGATGGTGGCGCTGGCCCGGAAAATGGAGCTCAGCGAAGCGCAAATCATGCAAGCCGGCATGGCCGGGCTGCTGCATGACATGGGCAAAGCCCACTCGGACCCCAACATCTTGAACAAACCGGGGGCGTTGACCGACGAGGAGTTCAAACACATGCAGCGCCACCCGGTCAAAGGCTTTTTAATGCTGCAAGGATCAGTGCAGGATGAAGACGTGCTCGATGCCTGCCTGCATCACCACGAACGCATGGATGGCAAAGGCTACCCCCACGGCCTCGCAGGCGCCGACATCCGCTTGCTGACGCGCATGACCACAATTTGTGATGTGTATGACGCCATTACCTCCGACCGACCTTACAAAAAGGGCTGGGCCCCGGGCGTCGCACTCCAGCGCATGGCCCAGTGGTGCCACACCCATCTGGACGCACAGATTTTTGAAACCTTTGTGAAGGCGATTGGCTTGTATCCCGTAGGTAGTCTGGTACGCCTGCAATCGGGCTTGCTGGGTGTGGTCTGCGCGCCCGCACAAAACAGCATGTCCACGCCACAGGTGGCGGCCTTCTATCACATCGGCCTGCAGCGCATGCTGCGCCCTGCCAAACTTCTGGATCTGGAAAAGCTGCCCGACGAGCGCATTGTGGCGGGCGAAGACCCCAGCAAATGGCCCTTCACCAACTTAGAACAGCTGTGGCAAAAAGCAGTCGCAACGGCCAGCGCGTGAAACGCGTGGCAGCAGAGGCCTAAGAAGCCACGCCAGACGCTGCCACCGGGGATGCTGGCCCCATCACCCGATTGCGCCCTGCACTTTTAGCGCGGTATAGCGCTTCATCGGCCTCACGCACCAGCAATTTGGCGCCCGCACCTGTAGGCACCTGGCTGAAGACGCCCGCGCTGATGGTCACCACCTTGGCCATTTGCGAACTTTCATGCACCAGCTCCAGCGCTTGCACCGCATCCACCATGCGCTGCGCCACGGCCATCGCGCCTTCCATATTGGTGTCCGGCAAAATCACGGCAAACTCCTCCCCGCCATAGCGCGCCACCAGATCAGTTTCGCGGTGCGCACAGCCTTGAATGGCCTTGGCAACCTCTTGCAAACAGGCATCACCTTGCAAGTGACCGTAGCGGTCGTTGTAGCGCTTGAAATAATCCACATCAATCAACACCATGCCCACAGGGCGGCCACTGCGCCGCGCAATGGCACAGGTTTGCTCCAGCCGCTCGTTGAAGTGCGCACGGTTGGCAATGCCTAGCAAGGCATCGGTGTTGGACAGCGCCTTCAAGCGCGTGTTGGCTTCTTCCAGTTCTCGGGTACGGCGAGCCACCCGCGCTTCCAGCGTCTGATTGGCCAGTGCCAGCTGGGCGTTCTGCGATGTCAGCGCCGTATAGAGCTTGCCAATCATTTTGAGCAAGGCCTGCGTGCCGTTGTCGTGGTTGCCGCGCTCTTTGTCATAGGCATCTGCGGGCAACATGCCTTCCTGAATGGACTTGATTTGCCGCGCCATGGACTGGTCAATCCCCAGAATGTGCAGTCCTAGCCAGGAAGTCAGAAAACCCACCAAGGTTGTCGCGGGGTCGCTCATGGTGGTGCGCTGCGCCCACAGCATGATGACTTGCTCCACAAACTGCTGATGCATGCTGTGGTGGCTTTCCACGTGCCGGGGGTCCACCGCAAACTTCAGCATCAGCTCTTCCTCTTCCTGGAAATGGTGCTCGGTGTACGCCAGCAAGCGGGCATAGGTGTCTGCCAGCACCACTTCGCGATCGCTGCGCTTGGAGAACAAGCCCCGGCTGAGCTCATTGAACAAATCCACCAACGCATGGTGCTGCTCATCCACGGAATCCAGTTCCGTGACGAAATGCTGATCCCATACAAATGCGGTGTCCATGATCGGTGCCCTGGATAGATAAAAAGAACGATGCCTGCGATATGTAATCAAGTGTAAGAAGTACTTTTACAGCAGGTCGTGATACGTATCAAAGGATGCAAGTACAGCGCTAAGGAGTTACCCAATACCAACAGGGACATTGGCTGGCACTTGCTGCCACCACGCCCGTAGATTTGCGAGAATTGTTGCCTTTGGTTTTACCTTGGAACGGGCTTGTCAAGCCCTCAAGAACACGCATGTCTCTCAGCCCCCGCGCTCATACCCTCAGTGATTTCGACTTTGTGCTCCCCGAGCACCTGATTGCCCAACACCCGGCTGCAGAACGCAGCGGCTCGCGCCTGCTGGATGCGCGCGCGCCCGAGTTGGTCGACCGCATCTTCAAAGAACTCCCCGACTTGCTGCACGAAGGCGACTTGCTGGTGTTCAACGACACCAAGGTGGTCAAGGCCCGTGTGTTTGGCGAAAAAGCCAGCGGCGGCAAGCTGGAACTGCTGATTGAGCGCGTGCTGCAAGGCAACGAAGTCGTGGCGCACATGAAGGTCAGCAAAAAACCGCTGCCCGGCGCCAAGGTGCATTTGCACGGCGGTTTGGGCAAAGGCGGTTTTGATGCCACCTTGCTGGGCCGCTGGCCCGATGAAAGCGGCCCGCTGTTCCGCTTTGCGCTGCAAGGCGACAACGGCGAAACGCCGTGGGAGCTGATGGAACAGTTTGGTCACCTGCCCTTGCCGCCCTATATTGCACGCAACCAAAACAGCGACGCAGACCCGGACGAAGCCGAAGACACCGAGCGCTACCAAACCGTGTTTGCCAGCCACCCCGGCGCCGTGGCCGCCCCCACCGCCGCCCTGCACTTTGACGACAAGGTGCTGGCTGCGCTGAAGGAAAAAGGCGTGGAAACCGCTGCGGTGACCCTGCACGTGGGCGCGGGCACGTTCCAGCCAGTCAAGACCGAGAACTTGGCCGAACACCAGATGCACACCGAGTGGTACAACATTCCCTTCGAGACCCTGGCCGCGCTGGAGCGCTGCCGCCAGCGACGTGGCCGCATCATCGCCGTGGGAACGACCAGCGTGCGCACGCTGGAGTCCTGGGCGCGCACGGGCCAGATCTCGGGCGACACCAACATCTTCATCACCCCGGGGTTTGAGTTCCGCGTGGTGGATGCGCTGATCACCAACTTCCACCTGCCCAAGAGCACCTTGATGATGCTGGTGAGCGCCTTGGCCGGCTACAAGCACATCATGGAGGTGTACCAGCACGCGATTGCCAAGGAGTATCGTTTCTTCAGCTATGGCGACTCCATGCTGCTGGAGCGCAAGCGCTAAAGCCGTTGGGAGAGCACACAAAAAAGTGCTTTCCATCAAAAAGAGAGCTGCTAGCGCCTTATAGACCTTGATTTCAAATACAAAAGTATCTGAAATCCAGTTTCCACAAGCACTAGCAGCTCTCTTTTTTACCGTATTGCTTTACGCGAAGTAATGGCACAGCCGCTGGCCTTTGACTTCGTGCACGCTCACGTCAATGCCGTACAAGCCGCTCAGTACCTCGTCCTGCACCACCTGGTTGGGGCTACCTTCGTGGGCTACATGGCCGTCCTTCATGGCGATGATGTGGTCGGCATAGCAGCTGGCAAAGTTGATGTCGTGCAACACCACCACCACGGTTTTCCCGCGCTCATCCACCATGCGGCGCAGCAGTTTCATCATGCTCACGGCATGCGCCATGTCGAGGTTGTTCAGCGGCTCATCCAGCAGGATGTAGGGTGTGTCCTGGCACAGCACCATGGCAATGTAGGCACGCTGGCGCTGGCCGCCTGAGAGCTCATCCAGATACCGGTCGGCCAGGGCCTCCAGCTGCAAAAATGCCAGCGCTTCATCCACATGCTGCAGATCTTGTGCCGTCATGCGGCCTTGGCTGTGCGGAAAGCGGCCAAAGCCCACCAGATCACGCACCGTCAGGCGCAGGGCCGACTGGTTGTCTTGCCGCAAGATAGCCATGACCTTGGCCAGCGCATCGCTGGCGGTTTTGGTCACATCCAGCCCCGCCACATGGGCCGAACCCGAGGTGATCGCATCCAGACGGCTGACCATGGACAGCAGCGTGCTTTTGCCCGCGCCGTTGGGGCCGATGATGGCGCTGAATTTATGGTCCGGAATCTGCACCGATACCGCGTGCAACACCGTATGGCTACCGTGGCGCTTGACCACTTGGCGTGTCTCAATCATTGCTTACCCTTGCGCATCAGCAGGTAGATGAACACCAACCCGCCCACAAATTCCACCACCACCGACAAGGCGGAGTTAAAGCCCAGTACGCGCTCCAGCACGACCTGTCCGGCCAGCAGCAGCACGCAGCCCCACAGCACTGCGGCCGGCAACACCCATTGGTGGCGGCGTGTGCCCATCCACTGGTAGGCCATATTGGCCACCAGCAAACCAAAGAAAGTCACCGGCCCCACCAGCGCGGTAGAGACCGCCACCATGGCGCACATCACCACCAACAGACGCAACACCTGGCGCTGGTAGTCCACACCCAGATTCACGGCGGCATCCCGCCCCAGGGCCAGCACATCCAACACATGGCGGCGCTGCCAGAAATACGCAGCCCCCACCGCCAGCAACAGCAAGGAAGGCCACAGCAGCTGCACATGGATGGTGTTGAAGTTGGCAAACATGCGGTCTTGCAGCGTGGCGAACTCGTTGGGGTCAATCATGCGCATGGCAAAGCTGGTCATGCTGCGAAACAAAATACCCATGACCATGCCCACCAGCAGCATCAGATGCAGGCTGTGGGTGTTGCCCGTGAACAGCCAGCGCATCAGCGCCACGCTGAGCGCCACCATGAGCACAATTTCCAGCCCAAACTTGGGGTAGACACCCAGCCCCACGACTCCGACCGAGCCCAGCACCAACACCAGCACGGCCTGCAAGAACAGGTACAGCGCATCCAGCCCCATCACCGCGGGGGTGAGGATGGTGTTGTGCGTCACGGTCTGAAACACCACGGTCGACATGCCCAATGCACAGGCCACGATCACCATGGTCAGCACCTTGGTGCCGCGGTGCTCCAGCACAAAGGCCCAATCGGCCTCCACACCCACCGTCATGAATGCCAGCACGGCCAGCGCCGTGAGCACCACCAAAACGCCCAGTCTGGTGCTGCCGCGTGACCACCACACCGACCACGGTGCGGGCTGCTGCGCAGCTACAGAGAGATCTTGCGCCATCGCTTACCCCTGCCGCGCCCGGCGGCGCAGCAAAATTACCAAGAACAAGGCGCTGCCCACCACCCCCATGACCGTACCCACAGGAATTTCGTAGGGTGCAATGATGAGGCGCCCCAGCAGATCGCACAGCAGCGTCATGGCAGCACCAGCAGTGGCGACCCACAGCACGCTGCGCCGAACGTTGTCGCCCAGCACCAGCCGCACCACGTTGGGCACGATCAAGCCGACAAAGGGAATGGAACCCACCGTCACCACAATGCAGGCTGTCACCACCGACACCACCACCAGCCCTTGCAGCACCAAGCGCTTGTAGTTCAAGCCCAGGTTGGTAGCAAACGACTCCCCCAGGCCCGCCACCGTAAAGCGGTCGGCCGCCAGCATGGCCAGTGCCGTCACGCCCAGCGACAGCCACAGCATTTCGTAGCGGCCTTCCACAATCACGGAAAAGTCACCGTTGGAGAATGCGCGCAGCGACTGGATCATGTCGTGCTGGTAGGCAAAAAAGGTGGTGGCGGCCTCGATCACACCGGCCAAAATCAAACCGACCAGCGGCACAATCCAGGCCGAACGCAAGCGAATGCGGGAGACCACCGCCATGAACAAGGCCGTGCCCGCCATGGCCGTGGTGGCCGAGATGCCCATCTTGGCAAACACAGGCAGATCGGGGGCAAACAACATACACAACAGCATGCCCAGCGCGGCAGATTCCACCGTACCCATCGTGGAAGGCTCCACAAAATGGTTGCGCGCCAGCATTTGCATGAGCAGCCCTGCCACCGCCATGGCGCTGCCCGCTAGCATCAGCGCCAACGTGCGCGGCACGCGCGAATACATCAGCACCTGGGCCACCATGTCGTCATCGCTGTCGCTCCACAAGGTGTTCCACGACACATCGCTCACCCCGACCGACAGACTCCACAGCGCCAATGCAAAAAGGGCCACAAGGGCCCCTGTCCACGCCAGCGCAGTGAGCCCGGCGGGTGTGTGATTACTTGGAGAATGCATCGGACAACTGCTTCAGGTTCTCCTTGAGCGCGGTAGGCCCAGAATTGGACAGCGTGTACCAGTTGGCCGCATTCAGGTAGACCACATGCTGGTTGCGCCATGCTTTGGTGGCATGCACCAGCTTGTTGTCCAGCAGCTTCTTGGCGGCGTCGCCTTCTTTGCCGATGGCCGCATCACGGTCCAGCACCAACAGCCAGTCGGGGTTGGCCTTGAGCAAGTATTCGAACGAAATAGCCTGACCGTGTTTGGACACTTCAATCTTGTCCTTGGTAGCAGGCACACCAAACACCGAATACAGCATGTCAAAGCGCGAGCCGGGACCGTACACGCTGAGCTTGCCACCGTTGGTCATCAGGAACAGCGCACCACCCTTGCCTTGCGCCTTGGCCTTCACATCGGCAATGGCAGCATCAATCTCTTTGATCTGCTGCTCGCCCTTGTCAGGCACGCCATACACCGCCGCAATGCTGCGAATGTTGCGATACACGTGGGCCATCTGGTTCTGGTTGTCGATGGTCACATCCAGCACGGGAGCGAACTTTTTCAACTCATCAATCTTGGGCAACGTGCGGTTGCCAGCAATGATGAGGTCCGGCTTCATGGCCTTGATCTTTTCATAATCAGGCTCGAACAGGCTGCCGATTTGCGGGTACTTGGCGACATCGCGGTACTGCGCCAAGGATTCGGGAATGGCTTGGTTGGGTACGCCTTGCACGTCACCACCCATGGAGCGAATGATGTCCAGAGCGCCCAGGTCATACACCAGCACCGTCTTCGGCTTCACCGGCACTTGTACCTCACCCGTGTTGTCTTGCACCTTGATCGTGCTGGCCGCCTGGGCGGCCGCAAAAGGCAGTGTCAAAGCAAGCACCAGTCCGCCCAATGTCTGGCGGCGCGTCCATACAGCAGTCATATTCCCTTTCCTTGGCCGCCGCTGCAAACAGCGATACGGCACAGCACAACGTCAAAAGATGCATGTATTTTATGAGAATCATTCTCAATACTAAGCAAATGGTCATGTAAAGTTGCGCAAAGTCAGAAGACTGGCTTGTTGTTTTGCTCCGGCAGACGGCTGAGCGACTGCCTACAATCCACCGCGCACGGTTTGCATGGTGCAAGCCGATGCCGGAACACAGCGGGGCACCAACCCCTTGCTGCCTCGACTGAGCCGCCAGTGCAGCGGCATGTGTTGGTTGCAGAAAGTGGGTGGACAGCATGTCCTGCGCCACCGGGCTTGTGCCCCAAACATCTTCCGCTCGGGCCGCGCTCACCGGCATTGCGTTGACCGTCAGCGCCTGCGCATTGTTTGCCCTGCTCGATAGCGGCACCAAGTTTGCCGGGCAGTTCTTGCCCATGCTGATGGTGGTCTGGCTGCGTTTCGTAGCCCAGGCTTTGGTGACCACCGCACTGGTGCTGCCCCGCCACGGCTTGCGCGCACTGCGCACCGAGCACCCCAAGTTCCAGATCAGCCGAGCCTTGAGCGGCGTCCTCACCACCGTTTTTGCCTTTTATTGCATCCAAAGCATGCCGCTGGCCAACTTCACAGCCATCTGGTCGGCCGGTCCGCTGCTGATCGTCGTGGCATCGGCTTTGTTATTTGGTGAAAAAGTGAGCGCTGCACGCTGGATATTGCTGGTGATTGGCCTGTTTTCTGTCATCACCATCGTGCGCCCAGAACAAGATGGCATGCCCCTGGGCTGGATGGCACTGGCCCCTGTGGGCGTGCTGTTGTGCGGCTGCCTACCAATTGCTAGGCAGCCGCTTGGCCCGCCTAGGCCCACCCACCACCACCCAGCTGTACACCACGTGGCTGCCCGTGCTGGCCAGCGCCCCGCTGGTTCCCTGGGTCTGGCAAAGCGTGCCCCACACGCAGGTGTGGCTGGCCGTGGCCCTCATGGGCGCATGCAGCGGCGTGGGGCACCTGCTGCTGCTACAGGCCTACACCCATGCCACACCCTCGGTGGTATCACCGTTTCTTTACAGCCAGATTAGCTTTGCGATGCTGATGGGCTGGCTGTTTTTTGGACAAGTGCCCGACACAATGTCGCTGGCCGGTATTGCCGTGATTTTTGCGTGCGGCATGGTCAGCATTGGGTTGAGCGTGTACACGAAGTCATAATCCGTTTTTAGAAAATAACTAGATACGCTCCATGACGCACGATACTTCTACTACAACAGTGGCTTCGCCAGATGATGAAATTGACCTGATGGATCTTTTGCTCATTCTGTCTGAGCATTTGAAAATACTTATTCTTTTACCTGTGTTTGGTCTACTTCTCGGTGGTGGCTTTGTTTTTTGGCAGTCCAGTAAACAACCTACCTACGCGAGTTACTCTTCAGTTTTTGCAGAAACACCAACCAGCCAACTTGAAAAGCCAAAGCTTCGCGCAGAAGTGCTGATCGGCATGATCAACACCGGGGATCCATTTAAAAACCTAGCGATTGATGGCGCAGTCATCCAAGCCAACCTTGGGCGATCGGATCGACTGGTAAATATCAGCGTAACCGCACCTTCTGCTGAAGTGGCCCAGACTGTTAATCAAGCAGTCTTAGACAAAATTTTTGAAATTTCCAAGCCATCCGGTGAAACGGCTCAACGCCTGCAAATGCTTCTAAAAAATGAACAACAGCGTCTGTCTGAGGTTCAAAAGCTGATTACAGACACTCCGCCAACATCCCAAAGCAGCCCTGAAGCCATTCAGGCATATGGAGAACTGCTTGAATTAGCCAGCAAACGGGAGTTTGCGATTGACAAAATTCAAGCGCAACTTTCAGGGTTGAGTCCACAAGACGTGATTAATACACCCACAGTCGGCGCCCCTGTGACTTCAAACAAAAAAGGAACGCTGCTGCTGATTGCGGGTTTCATGGGGGGGGGCTTGCTGGCGTTGATGTGGATTTTTATGCGTCACGCTCTGTCCACTATGCGCAAAGATCCGCAACAAAACCAAAAATGGGCGCAAATCAAATCCAACCTTGGTTTTAAAAAACCTGGTACCTATGCGTCTAGCGAAAAACTTGGCTAGGCACAAAAAGCCAGCTAGCCATGGTCAAGACAACCGCACCAACTTCTGCGTAATGCGCTTGACCACGGGCATCACCAGCATCACCGTTGGGAAAGCCACCGCCCATGCCAGCAGCCACGTACCGGGCCATGCGTGCAGCGCTTGCTGGCTCAATCCCAAGCTGCGCACCAAATTCACCATGCTGATGATGCCGGACATCATCCCCGACATCAGCAGCGGCATGACGATGAGCGCGAACTTGGGCGGCAACTTCGGAATGCGGCCCACGATGTAAGCAGATGGGGGTTTAGACATGCGCGACCTCGCCTTCAATACCCGTGCTGTTCACGAAAAGCCTTGGCCTGCCCAAAGTGTCCGTTGCCGATAAACGGCACGGGCGGGCGCAGGGCGGACAGCGGCGACGGATGGTTGCTCATCAACACCAAATGACCGCGGTCTGACGGAATCAGCACCCGTTTGGATTGCGCATGGTTGCCCCAGAGCATGAACACCGTGGGTCGGCCCTGCTCGGCCACCTGACGGATGATGGCGTCCGTCAGCGCTTCCCAGCCTTTTTTGCTGTGGCTGGCCGCTTGGCCCTCTTCCACCGTCAAGCAGGT
>JAFAGF010000272.1 GCA_023422975.1 Pseudomonadota bacterium | reverse complement strand
TCCAGCGTGCCATCGTCGATGGCTTGGAAGACGTCAAGGCACAAGATATTCAGGTTTTCAATACCGAACACCTGTCGCCGCTGTTTGAGCGCGTGATCGTGGCATCGGGCGCATCCAACCGCCAGACCAAGGCCTTGGCCTCCAGCGTGCGTGATGCAGTCAAAAAGGCGGGCTTTGCTGTTCCACGCCATGAAGGCGAAGAAAACGGTGAATGGATCATTGTCGACTGCGGCCAGTGCGTGGTGCACATCATGCAGCCCACCATTCGCCAGTACTACCGCTTGGAAGAAATCTGGGGTGACAAGCCGGTGCGCTTGAAGCTTGGCGGTGCCAAGCCTGCCAAGATCTTCGCTTCCGAAGATGCGTCGGCAGAGGCCAAGCCCGCCAAGAAGCCGGCCGCCAAGAAAGCCGTGGCAGCCGTGGATGGCAAGACTGTGGTGAAGAAGGCAGCCGCCAAGAAGTCTGCTGCGGCCAAGGCCGCGGCAGACAAGCCTGCAGACAAAAAACCTGCCGCGAAAAAGCCAGCAGCCAAGAAAACATCATCGCTGAAGACCGTGGTGGTCAAGCCCACAGCGCCGCGCGGTGGTGCGAAGAAGGCTGCTGCCAAGAAAGCATGAAGCTGCTGATTGTGGCCGTGGGCCAGCATGTGCCTGACTGGGCACAGACGGCCTACGACGATTACGCCAAACGGTTTCCACCGGAACTCAAAGTCGAGCTCAAGGCGGTGAAAACCGAGCCGCGTGGCTCCAAAACAGTGGAAACCTTGTACGCGGCCGAGCGCAAGCGTATCGAGGCCGCCATTCCACGCGGCACGCGCATTGTGGTGCTGGATGAGCGCGGCACCAATTTGACGACCAAGGCTTTGGCTGCACGGCTGCAAAACTGGCAGCTGGAAGGCGATGATGTGGCGCTGATCATTGGCGGTCCCGATGGTCTGGACCCCGCATTCAAACAGCTGGCGCATGAAAAGATGCGCCTGTCTGACATGACGCTGCCCCACGCCATGGTGCGCGTGCTGCTGATTGAGCAGCTGTATCGCGCATGGTCGGTCAATGCAGGCCATCCTTATCACCGTGAGTAAGGTGGCTGCACCGATGCCCTGAACCCAGCCCTGCAAGTTTTTGCAGGGCTTTGTTTTTGGGGCAGGGTGCGCGCGAGATTGCCTATCTGCAGGCTGCGTGGTACTATTTTTTTAGTAGCTTTTAGCGCTTGCCAGATAAGCGCAAATGCCATTTTTTATTGAAATTTCATGTCCAATTTTATTTACCTGGCTTCCCAAAGTCCACGCCGCAGCCAGCTGTTGCAGCAGCTGGGGGTGCACCATGAGTTGTTGCTGCCCAACGCCCAGGGCGATGTGCCCGAAGATGCAGAAGCCATCGAAGTGGTGCTGCAGGGTGAGGCGCCACGTGACTATGTGCAGCGCGTGACAGGCTTGAAGCTGGACGCTGCTGTAGCGCGCTGGGCGCGGCGTGGCTTGCCCGCAGCACCGGTGTTGGCCTCGGACACCACGGTGGCGCTGGGTGCTGAAATCTTGGGGAAGCCGGAAGACGCGGCGCAGGCGCACGCCATGCTGCACAAACTGTCCGGGCAAACGCATGAGGTGCTGACGGCGGTTGCATTGCAAAATGGTGCGCAGCGGCTGCAAGCGCTGTCTGTGTCCAAAGTGCGTTTCATGGCCATGAGGGATGCGCAAATTACCGCCTATGTGGCATCTGGCGAGCCTTTTGGCAAGGCTGGCGCTTACGGCGTGCAGGGTTTGGCAGCGGCCATGATTGAGCACATTGAGGGAAGTTACTCAGGCATCATGGGTTTGCCCGTCTTTGAAACGGCGCAATTGCTGCGTCAAATAGGCTGGAAGCTTTAAACACGCTTCCAAAGCGCCCTGACTTTCATGTGCCAGCCCCAGCCGGCATGGCACGCCCCGCCATTGGTGATCCTTTCAGAAAAACAAACAACATGCAGCAAGATATTTTGATCAATTGGTCGCCCCAGGAGACGCGGGTGGCGGTGGTAGAGCAGGGGGCGGTGCAAGAGCTGCACATTGAGCGGGCGCTGGAGCGTGGGCTGGTAGGCAATATTTATCTGGGCAAAGTCTCGCGCGTGCTGCCCGGCATGCAGTCGGCCTTTATTGACATTGGTCTGGAGCGCGCAGCTTTTCTGCACGTGGCCGATGTATGGCAGCGCCACGAAAGCGGCGATGCACCCATGATTGCGCGCAAGAACGAGCCCCCCAAGCCCATTGAGCACCAGGTGTTCGAGGGGCAATCGATTGTGGTGCAGGTCATCAAGGATCCGATTGGCACCAAAGGCGCACGCTTGTCCACGCAAATCAGCATTGCGGGGCGCTTGCTGGTGCATCTGCCGCAAGATGAACACATTGGCGTGTCGCAAAAAATCACGCCCGAAGAGCGTGATGCCTTGCGTGGCCGCCTGCAGCAACTGGTGGGGCTGAAGGAAAACGGCGGTGGTGGCGGTTTTATTTTGCGCACCAATGGCGAAGATGCCAGCGATGAAGAGCTGGCCGAAGACATTGCCTACCTGCGCAAAACCTGGGCGCGTGTCAAAAATGCGGCGGTGACGCTGCCGCCCATGTCGGTGCTGCACCAGGATTTGAACCTGCTGCAGCGTGTGCTGCGCGATATGGTGGGCGAAGATACCCAAAGCATTCGCATTGATTCCAAAGAACAATTTGGTTTGCTGATGGCCTTTGGCAAAGAGTTCATGCCCAGCGCGGCCCCCAAGCTGCAGCTGTACAAGGGCGAGCGCCCCATCTTTGATCTGTACGCAATTGATGAAGAAATTGCCAAGGCGCTGGGCCGCCGCGTGGATTTGAAGTCGGGCGGCTACCTCATCATCGACCAGACCGAGGCACTGACCACGGTGGACGTGAACACCGGCGGCTACGTGGGTGCACGCAATTTTGATGACACCATCTTCAAAACCAATCTGGAGGCCGCGCAAGCCATTGCGCGCCAGCTGCGGCTGCGCAATTTGGGCGGCATCATCATTGCCGACTTCATCGATATGGCGCATGAAGAGCACCGCGAACAGGTGCTGGAGGAGTTGAACAAGCAGCTCAAGCGCGACCGGGTCAAAACCATGGCGGGCACTTTCTCGCAACTGGGGCTGGTGGAGATGACACGCAAGCGCACGCGTGAATCGCTGGCGCATATGCTGTGCGAGGCCTGTCCGGTGTGCCAGGGCAAGGGCAGCGTCAAAACTGTGCGCAGCGTGGCCTATGAGATCTTGCGTGAAATTCTGCGCGAGGCCCGCCAGTTCAACCCCAAGGAATTCCGTGTGGTGGCCAACCCTGACGTGATTGATTTGCTGCTGGATGAAGAAAGCCAGCATCTGGCCGGGCTGAGCGACTTTATCCAAAAGCCCATCTCCCTCCAGGCCGAAGGCGCGCTGCCGCAAGAACAGTACGACATTGTGCTGCTCTAAATAAATAGCACCTAGCGCTTGTCAAATAAGCATTTGGTGATGAAAATTATCTAGAAACAAGAGAAGGAGCGCGCAAGTAGCTCCTTTTTTTATGTGATTAGCTTGCACTTACCGTTTGCGTGGGCTGGGGTGTCCACAGCACCACGAGCGGGTTCTTGCGTGAGAACAGCTGGACATGATGCTCCAGCGTGAGCTGCACCCGCTGCAGCGCTTCTTCGGATGCAGCGCTGCAGCTGAAGTGCAGCGTATCGGGGCTGGCCTTCATGTGGCAAAGGCCCGTGGGAAAGTGTGCTTGCCCTTGGTGCTCGTCATAGCTGACGTTGATTTTGCGACTGAAGTGAAAGCACAGGCGCTGCAAAAAACGGCTGGCTTCAGGGGTGGCGACTTCGCCTTCGCTGTGGAACATGGTGGCAGGTGTGTGGTCGGGCATTTGCGATGCGCTGCATGGGGTCGAGGGACAGTGTGCAATAGCAACACTTGAATTTGCACTTGAGAATCGTTTGCATTAACTTTGTGCATCCAATAGCATCGCATGGACTGGGGTTGGCCACGTTTGCGAGAGCAACAAAAACGTTTGATGGCCGTGACTTGCCCGGTTGGCGCTGCAAGACGCGCTCACTGAATGATTGAACACCATGTCGTCGCTTAGCTATGCTCAGAATTTAGAGGGATTGCCGCGTCCTGAAGCAGAGGTTGCGATCTCTGCAGACAGCGCCGCATTGCATGCACACCGTAAGCACCTGCGTGAATTGCGCCCGGGACTGCACCTGCATTACGACGATATTTGCGAGCCACAAAGTGTGCATGCCCATGCGGAAATCTTTCCGGGGCTGCGGATTGTTTTGTTGCTGGAGGGGGCCCTGGACTTGACCTATGGCGACAGGGATGTGCGGCTTGCCGCAACGGTGGACAAGCCCTGTGCCTGCCTGGTTTCTGTGGCGGAGGCAGATCAGTTCACACGGCGTGCCCAGCGCGGTGCGTATTCCCGCCGTGTCAATTTAGGTCTGGAATTTGATTGGATGGATCAAGTCTGCGCCAGCAGCCAAGAGCGCAGCCGGACGCTGGATGCTTTCAGGTGCCAGCATCTGGCGACGATGCAATGGCAACTTTCTGCGCGAGGCGTAGCGCTGGCAGAGCAAATCGTGCGGCCACTCCCGATGGAGCCTTTGCTGCAAAGTCTGTATTTGGAGTGCCGGTCGCTGGAACTAGTGACCGAGGCCATGGGAATGCTACATGTGCAAGCGCAGGGTGGTGTGAATGACACCCATGACCTCAAGGGGCTGCGGCCACGTGAACACCAGCGCGTGCGTGAGTTGCATGCATGGCTCAGCTCAGGCCAAGCAGATGCGATGTCGATGGACGATATTGCCAGGCAATCCGGTGTGAATGCCAATACCTTGCAGCGCCAGTTTCGCACGGTGTATGGCACAACGATTTTTGACCATTTGCGTGAAAGCCGTTTGCTGCGCGCCCGCCAGGCCTTGGAGCTGGAAGGAGTCACGGTGGGGCAGGCCGCCATGATTGCGGGCTATACCAGCGCAGCAAATTTTGCGACGGCATACCGGCGGCGCTTTGGTACGCCGCCCAAGCTGGTACGCACACGGGTGTAAGGCTGGCAAAGCGCAACTTGGCAGCGAGTAAATGTCTGCCGCAAACATCTTGATTGCGCTGGCAAACAACAAGGCATGATTTCTTTGGAATGATTCTCATCTGTAATTTGTGCTGCATGGGAGGGGTGCAGTCGCTGGTTATTTTTCAAGCCATAACTTGTACAGATATGAAAACATTTCAACTCAATACCTTGTGCGCTGCGATGGCGCTCGGCCTTAGTGCGCCCGTGTGGGCGCAGCAGACGGAGCAAGCTGTACACGAACTAGAACAAGTCACCGTGATCTCCAACGGGGAAGAGCAAATTGAAGCTACGGGTGGGGTGGTGGTGACGCGCGAGGATCTGGAGCGTCTGCAACCACGTGATACCGCAGGGATCTTTCAGCGTGAGTCAGGGGTCTCGGTCAGCGGTGGCGCCCAGGTGGCGCAGCGTGTGTACGTGCTGGGCTTTGAGCAGTCCATGCTGGCGGTGACGGTGGATGGCGCGCGCCAGCCCGGTACGACCTGGCACCATGCGGGCAATATCTTGGTGGATCCGAGCTTTCTCAAGCGGGTGGAAGTGGAAGCGGGCGCTGCTGCGGCAGATGCTGGCTTTGCCGCAGCTGTAGGTGCGGTGCGCTATGAAACCGTCAATGCGCTGGATTTGCTGCAGCCCGGGCAGACCGTGGGTGGCCGTGTGCGCTTGGGCTATGGCAGCAATGGCGTGGGTGTCACGAGCAATCTTTCTGCTTACGGCAAAAGTGGGCTGGTGGACTGGCTGGTGATGGGTGCTCGCCAAAACGGCAGCAACTATGAAGACGGCAACGGGGTAGAAACACTGGGCACGGCGCCCAAGCTGAGCGCCGGCATGGCCAAACTGGGGTTGCAGTTGCCACAAGGGCATCGCTATGAGTTGACGCTGGAGCAAAACCGCGATGATGCGCCACGTACTACCCGCATGAACATGGACAGCAGTGGTGGCCGTGTCAACACGCTCTACCCGCTGGAGCTGGTGCGCAGCACGGCGACCTTGCGCTACACCACGACACAAGCGAGCCAGTACTATGACCCCGAGGTAGTGCTTTGGTACAACAAAAGCGATATGGAGCGTCCCAACGCAGTGGCCAATGCCAATAGCACCGACTTCAATGTTTGGGACAAGTCTTGGGGCTTTAAAGCGCAAAATGCCTTCCGCGTAGATGCGGGCAAGATCACGGTGGGCGTCGACAGCAGTTGGACGGATGTCGATGTGGAGCGCTATGACACGACGAACGTCAACACCCAGAAAGGTCATATTCTGGAAGATGCCAAGCAGCATGGCGTGTATACACAAGCGCGTCTGCGCTATGGCGCATTCGGCCTTTCAGCAGGCGCACGTTATGACCACCATGCCATGAACTTGCAAGATGGAAAACGTGTCAGCGACGGTGGGGTGAGTGGCAATGCCACGCTGAGCTATCTGGTCGGTGAGCATGCAGAAGCCTACGTTGCGGCATCGCGCACATTCTTGGGTTATCAGTGGTCCCAAACGGGCTACTACCATGCGCGCAATTACACAACGGCACCCGATTACAAGGCGTCTACAGCGCAGAACCGCAAAGTAGGCTTGAACCTCTTTGCTGAGAACTGGAAGGCTGGTGTTGCTTATTTCAATACGCGTTTGCTCGACCCAACGGTCCTCAATGCATCTGGCGGTGGTACTTCCCGTGGCTTGCGCACCAATGGCCCGCGTTTGAGCAGCAAAGGCTGGATGCTCAATGCCCAGTACAGCTGGAAGTACACCACCGTAGGCATGAACGCTACCTTGGTCAAAGTCAGCAAGGGCAGCCCCAATACGGTGGAGCCTGATGGCGGTGACCTGATGCCAGTAGGCAATACCGCTTCATTGTTTGTTGACCATGTGGTGCCCGCATGGAACACCCGCTTGAGCGCAACACTGCGCTATGCAGGCAAGACAGAGTTTTCGGATACGGCGCTGGCCACAGGCTTTGTGGACCAACCCAGCTATTCCATCGTTGGTGTTTCGGCAGAATGGAATCCCAGCGGACGCAAGGATTTGACGGTGCGCTTGGGCGTGGAAAATCTGTTTGACCGCAATTACTACTACCGCGGCAGCTACCCAGGCAACCTGGGGCGCAAAGTGGTGCCGATTCCTGCATCTGGCCGCAGTGTTCAAGTGGGCGCTACCTGGACGTTCTGAGCGTTTTGATTGCACGCCAGGGATTCACAAAAAAGGGATGACCTTGATAGGTCATCCCTTTTTTTGTGTGTGCACAGCAAGCGTGCTGTGGATGCGTTAAATGCGCAGCAGCTAATCTATGCAGCCAATCAGGCTTGGCGCAACCCTTGCCCCATGGCCAGCATGGCGGCCACATTGCGTGCGGCAGAGCGCACGTTGAATTCGGCTTCTGCCATGGCGTCTTGGATGTTGCAGGTACGGCTGAGCACGCTGAAGATGGCATCAATGCCGTGGTCGTGCACCACATGGGCGTTGGCGCCCAGGCTGCCGGCAATGCCGATCACAGGTTTGCCGTGCTTGCGCGCCACGGTGGCCACGCCAAACGGAGTTTTGCCAAAGATGGTTTGTTGGTCAATACGGCCTTCACCAGTGATGACCACGTCTGCATCTTGTACGGCGGCATCCAGCCCTACGGCCTTGGCAATGATTTCGCAACCAGGACGCAACTGGCCTTTCAAGAACGCCAGCATGGCCGCCCCCATACCGCCTGCAGCACCGGCGCCGGCAATCTGGTCGACATCAATGCCCACATCCCGCAAGATGATCTGGGCAAAGTGCTGAAGGTTGGCGTCCAGCGTGTGCACCATCTCGGGTGTGGCACCTTTTTGGGGGCCAAAGATGGCCGAAGCGCCGCGCTCGCCGGTGAGCGGGTTGTCCACGTCGCAAGCCACTTCAATGGTGCAAGCGGCCAAGCGGGCATCCATGCCGCTGGCATCAATGCGCGCCAGTTGCGCCAGTGGTGCGCCACCACGGCCAATCTCTTGGCCTTGGGCATCCAACAACTTCACGCCCAGGGCTTGCAGCATGCCTGCACCGCCGTCATTGGTGGCGCTGCCACCAATGCCCAAAATGAGGTGGCGCGCACCAGCATTCAGTGCGGCGGTGATGAGTTCACCCGTGCCGTAGCTGGTGGTCACATTGGGATTGCGCTGTGCGGGCGGCACCAAGGCCAGGCCACTGGCCGCGGCCATTTCAATCATGGCCGTGTGGCCATCACCGGTCAGGGCATAAAAGCTTGGGATGCGTTCGCCCAGCGGGGCGGTGACATCAACTTCCACACGGCTGCCGTGCGTGGCCTCAATCATGGCTTGCACGGTGCCCTCGCCGCCATCGGCCATGGGCACTTTGATGTACTGCGCATCAGGAAAGACTTCCTTAAAGCCCAGCTCAATCTGCGTGGCAACTTCCAGCGCAGACAGGCTTTCTTTGTAGGAGTCGGGGGCGATCA
>JAFAGF010000248.1 GCA_023422975.1 Pseudomonadota bacterium | reverse complement strand
TCCTGGAACAGGCTCATCACCGACTCGCCGCGGGCAATGCGCTGGATCGTCTGGGCGATCAGCGGCGCCACGGAAAGCTGGCGAATCTTGGGGCAGTGCGACGCAGCGTCGCTCAGCGGAATCGTGTTGGTGACCACCACTTCGTCCAGTGCCGTGCCCTGCGAGATGCGCTCGATGGCCGGGCCGGAGAAGATGGGGTGCGTGCAGTAGGCGTACACCTTCTTGGCGCCGCGCTCTTTCAGCACTTCGGCCGCCTTCACCAGCGTGCCGGCGGTGTCGATCATGTCGTCCATGATCACGCAGTTGCGGCCTTCGATGTCGCCGATGACGTGCATCACCTCGCTCACGTTGGCTTTGGGTCGCCGCTTGTCGATGATGGCCAGGTCGGTGCCCAGCTGCTTGGCCAGCGCGCGTGCGCGCACCACACCGCCCACGTCGGGGCTGACGACCAGCAGATCCTGGTAGTTCTTCTGGCGCAGATCGCCCAGCAGCACTGGCGAGGCGTAGATATTGTCGACCGGGATGTCGAAGAAACCCTGGATCTGGTCGGCGTGCAGATCCATGGTCAGCACGCTGTTCACGCCCACGGTCTGCAGCAGGTTGGCGACCACCTTGGCCGAGATCGGCACGCGCGAGCTGCGCGGGCGGCGGTCCTGGCGGGCGTAGCCGAAGTAGGGGATGACGGCGCTGATCCGCTCGGCCGAGGCGCGCTTGAGCGCGTCGACCATGATCAGCAGTTCCATCAGGTTCTCGTTGGTCGGCGCGCAGGTGGACTGGACCACGAACACGTCGCGCGCGCGCACATTGGTGTTGATCTCGACCGTCACTTCCCCGTCGGAGAAGCGGCCGACGCTGGCGGCTCCCAGCGAAATGCCCAGGTGCTCGGCGATCTCGGCCGCCAGGCCCGGGTTGGCGTTGCCGGTGAACACCATGAAGTCGGGATTCGATTGAGCCTGCATGTGCGGACCAGAGTGCGGGTCGGAAGACCCCGAAAGGGTTTGGCAGGGGAGGAAGGACTCGAACCCTCGCATGCCGGAATCAAAATCCGGTGCCTTAACCAACTTGGCGACTCCCCTACGGCGTTCTGATTTGCATAAACAAACCAGAACTAAATCTGGCAGGGGAGGAAGGACTCGAACCCTCGCATGCCGGAATCAAAATCCGGTGCCTTAACCAACTTGGCGACTCCCCTTGAGAGAAGCCGTGATTATGCCGTCACTTTTTGCTGCAAAAAATGAAAAACGCAAAAATTTGCAGACAAGATGGGGGGTGTTGTTTATTTTTTCAGCAACGCGCAGCAAGTTTGCATATTTTTTATGCAACACCCCACAAAAATCACGCAAAAACACGTGCGGCACGCGTAGTACCGGTCGAATTTTCGTGCGCGCTTGGGTGCGTGCTGGCGTGCTTATGCGCCTGTTGGCGCTATTTGTAAAGCGCAGCCCACATGCCCATGCCGTGCACGAATGCATGGTGCAGTCCTGCAACCGCCACTTGTAACCGCTGCCTACACTCGCTGACATGGAAACCCTGCTGACGGCCGACTTCTGGATCGGCATCTTCAAAATCATTTGGATTGACGTCATCCTCTCTGGGGACAACGCCGTAGTCATTGCCCTCGCAGCGCGCTCTCTGCCCCCAGAGCAGCAGCGCAAAGCCATTTTGTGGGGCTGTGGCTTTGCCATCGCCCTGCGCATTGCGCTCACTGTCGTCGCTGCCAAGCTGATGGAGTTTCCCTTCCTGGAAATTCTGGGCGGCTGCTTGCTGCTGTGGATTGGCGTTGGCCTGCTCAAAGGCGAAGATGCCGGTGATGGTGACGCCCAAGGCAACGGCAGCAAAAAAAGCGGCATGTTCACCGCCATTCGCACCATTTTGCTGGCGGACTTGGTCATGTGCCTGGACAACGTGATCGCAGTGGCCGCCACCGCCCAAGGTGATATGACACTGCTGATCTTCGGCCTGGCCTTGAGCATTCCACTGGTGCTGTTTGGATCCAGTCTGATGATCAAGCTAATGGACCGCTTCCCCTGGATTGTGATGCTGGGTGCAGGCCTGATTGGCTGGGTGGCGGGCGAAACCATTGTCAACGACCACGTCCTGGATACGGTGGCCCAGCAATACCCTGCCCTTAAATACATTGCGGCCGTGCTCGGTGCTGCCCTGGTGCTGGCCGTGGGCCACTACCTCAAGCAGCGCAAAACCGCCGTGCCGCAGCAGTCTTTGCGTTAAAGGCTGTAGCCCCTGCCCTGCACGCTTTTACCCTTCAGCGGCTTGCACACCTAGCAAGCCGCTTTTTTTATGCGGCCTGCGGCAGCAGCAGCCACAACGGGCTGCCAAAAAAACCATCAAAACCAGCACTAACGCATACAGCATCAGCGCTTGCAGCTCTGGTTTTTAATCGATCATGCGCCTGCTACCGGCCCCAGCTTGGCCAGCGCCGCTTTTTCCTTGGCCGTCGATTCCACGGCGAACTGGCGGTAGCCTTGGCTGTTCATATAGATCGGCAGCATCTCAAAGCGCTGCAGCATGGCTTGGTAGCTGTCCATCTCCATCGCTTGCTTGAAGGCATCGTGCAGGCGAGCCAGCACCTCGGCAGGCATGCCTTTGGGGCCCACCAAGCCAAACGGCGAATACTGGGTAGTGGGCAGGCCCAGCTCGATCAGCGTGGGGGTGTTGGGCAGCGTAGGCAGGCGCTTTTCCGTCCAGACGTTCAGCGCCACCATGCGGCCTTGGTCAACATACGGAATCACGGCGCTGGTGTCAGCCCCCACCATGACTTCGCCCGCCATGGTGGCGCGCATCAGCTCCGCCGAGCCCTTGTAGGGCACGTGCACCACCTCCAGCCCCAATTGCTGGGCAATGATGGCCGAGGTGACGTGCGGCGAGGTGTAGGTGCCGGTGTTACCAATGGTCAGCTTGCCCGGGTGGGCCTTGGCCCAGGCCACCACCTCTTGCCAGTTCTTCAGCCCGGATTGCGTGCTGGCCACCATGCAAAACGCATAGCCGGTGACGTTGAGGATGTAGCTCAAATCATCCACCGGGTTCCACTTCAGGCCCGTGGTAAACGGCAGGCGCATCACGCTCATCGGCAGTTGGGCAATCGTGTAGCCATCGGCCACGGTCGATTGCAGTTGCGCCGCAGGCAACGAGCCGGAAGCGCCGGGACGGTTTTCCACAATGATGGGCTGCCCCAGAATTTTGGAAGCGTTCTCGGCCAGCTGGCGCATGGTCAGATCCGTCGGCCCACCGGCCGGGAAAGCCACCACCAATTTGATGGCTCGGGTCGGAAATGCCTTGTTGGCCCATGCCAGCGAAGGACTGGCGCCCAGCCAAGCGCCAGCCGCAGCGGCCAGCCCAGCTTGCATACAGGTTCTGCGTGATAGCGACATTTTTTTGTCTCCCAATTCATTGTTTGATGACAATCAGTGTAGAAGTGCGCCCAAGCAATGCAGCCCCATGCAAACCCTTGGAGTTTTTATTTTTCAGGCATAAAAAAGGCTGCTAACGCTTATCCATAAAGCGCTAGCAGCTCATTTTTTAGAAATTTCAAACGCACCCTGAAGGCATTTCAAGGCGCTTGGTACACCACCACCCCTTCTTTGATGGTTTGCAGCACCTTCAAATCAATCAGCTGCGCGTGCGGCACGGTCAGGGGATTGCCGGAAAGCACCACCAGGTCAGCCAGCTTGCCCACCTCGATGGAGCCTTTGCGATCCGCCTCAAAGTGCTGCCAGGCAGGCCACAAGGTCATGGCTTGCAGCGCAATCCACGGGCTGACGCGGTGCTCTGGCCCCAGCACCTGCCCGCTGCGGGTGGTGCGATTGACTGTGGCATCCAGCACCCGGATTGACGATGGCAGCACCACGGGCGCATCGTGGTGCGTGGTAAAGCGCATGCCTTGCGCCAGCACCCAGCCAGTGGGCGAGATGTTTTGCGCCCGCGGGTCACCCAGCACCGAGCTGCGGTGCCAGTCGCCCCAGTAATAAGTATGCATGGGGAACAGCGAGGGAAAGATGCCCAGTTGGTGCAGCGCCCCCACCTGGTCGCGGCGCAGCGTCTGCCCGTGGATCAGCACCGGGCGGCGGTCACGCTGCGGGCCTGCGCCGTCATACCGAGCGCGCGCAGCTTGCACGGCCTGAATCATCTGGTCGATGGCCGCATCGCCGTTGGCGTGCACCAGAATCTGCCAGTTGTTGGCAAACGCTTTTTCGATTTGCGCCGTAGCCTGCGCGTTGTCCATCACGCCATAGCCCGCATAACTGGCGGGCTGGCCCGCTGGCGGCTGCAGATACGGCTGGGTCAGCCACGCGGTCTTGCCTTGGGGCGAGCCATCCAGCGTCAGCTTGACCCCGCCAATGCGAAAGTGCTGCTGGTAATTGCGGCTGTAATACGGCCCTTGCATGAAGCGCCCCTCCCCCATGGTCAGAATGTCGGGGTAAGACACCACATCCACCTTGAGCTTGCCCATCTTTGCCGCAGCAATGGCGGTGTCCACGCCACCGGGGTCTGCACGGCCATCTTGCACCGTGGTGTAACCAAACTGCAGGTACAGCGCCTGCGATTTTTCCAGCCAGCCCACCGCCTGCTCCACGGTCAGCTGGGGCATCAGGCGCTGCAACGCGCCGAAATACGCGTTTTCTTCCAGCACCCCGTCCGGTTCGCGCGAACCTGCGCGGCGGCGAATAACGCCGCCCTGCGGATCCGGGGTTTGCGCTGTAATGCCTGCGCGCTCCAGCGCCTTGCTGTTGAGCGCCGCAAAATGGCCCGACTGGTGAATGGCCACAATCGGCACGGTGGTGGAGACCGCATCCAGCTCGTCACGCGTGGGGTGGCGCCGCTGCTGCAGTTGCGAATCGTCATAGCCAAAACCGAAAGCTATCTGCAGTTCACGCACATCGGGTGACGTACTGATGTAGCGGCGCAAGGTGTCTTGCAGCTGCGCAATGCCCGTGTTGGGGCCATCGGGCGGAGGCAACAAATTGGCGGCGATGGCCTGTAGCCCCACGCCCCCCAGGTGACTGTGAGGGTCTACAAAGCCAGGCATCAAGGTGCGGCCGTGCAAATCCACCACCTGGGTGCTGCCTCCCTGCCAGCGGGCCACTTGCGCGCGCGGGCCAGCCGCCACAATGCGCCCGGCGCGCACGGCCACCGCCTCCACCTGGGGCTGGGCATCATTCATGGTCAGGATGGGGCCGTTCCAGTACAGCACATCAGCCACACCGGCCACTCCCGCATTGGTGCTGGCGCTGGTAGTGTCTGCGTGCCCTGAAAAGCCCGCGCACCCTGCCAGGCCCACCCCCAAGCCGGTAGCTGCCAAAGCCGCGGCAAACTGTCTGCGCATTATCGCCATGCTCTACTCCCTGAAATCAGGGGCGGCGCCTGCCACCCACGTTGCTGCAACCATGCGGCCGCCCTGAGACTACCGAGATTTGCATTGAAACACACGCTTTTTTGCGCGTCATACAGCATGTCTATGCAATTTGCTGCATTGCACAATTTCTGTGCAAAGTCACTTGAAATAAATTGCACAGGGGTGAAAAAAAGAGCTCACACAGGCACGCTTTGATTCTTCATAAGATCGCGGGTTTGGCACACTTCAGCGAAAGCGAGGGTCGCAAAGCCTCCGGTCTTCCTTCTGCAGCCAGCAGAAAAAGATAGCGGGGTTGCAAATTTGCAGGAATGCGCGCCACACAAGGGCGCATCATTTGGTGCAAGCACTGGAT
>JAFAGF010000224.1 GCA_023422975.1 Pseudomonadota bacterium | reverse complement strand
GGTACCAATGGATCGCTGATTTTCAAGCGCATCTAAACCATGACCCAAGAAGGAAGCTACTTTCCTTCTTGTATGGTGGCCAACCCGCTTTCTGCTTGTGCAGTCAGCGGGTTTTGTTTTTGGGGTGCATGCGTTTGACCTCTGCGCGCCATAGTCCTGCGGTTTCCTATCCTTTGCACAGCGCCCATGTGCTGCAGATGGTATGGGGGCTGCTTGTGGCTGGCGCTGCTGCGGTATTGGTTATGTGGTGGTGCTTGGGTGCCGGGTACGGGGCGCAGCTGTGGCTGCGTATTGGCTGCTCTGCGGTGGTGTGGCTGCTGTGTGTGGCCGCAGGGTGGCACTTTTTGGCACAGATGCCGCAAGGCACTTTGCAGTGGGATGGCACCGCGTGGATGTGGGTGCAGCCTGCGCACGTCGAGGCTCTGCAGGGTAGCCCCGTGGTGATGGCAGACCTGCAATGGCTGCTGGTGCTGCGGTTTGCTGGCGCTGCAGGTGGTACACGGCGTTTTGTCGTGCAAAGGGATTGGGCGCCGCATTTATGGCTGGACTTGCGACGTGCGGTATATTCTTTAGCCTATCCGACGCAAGATGCAGTGAAAAATCGAGCACTTTAGGCTTGGTTTACGCATGAGTTGGAGCCTTCGCGTCCCCGCATACATGACCTCTGCCCCTGCGCCATCTTCCTCTTCTGACAGTGATCTGCAACTGGTTGAGCGCACCGTCGCCGGCGATCAGCGTGCCTATGAACTGTTGGTGATCAAATACCAGCGGCGTATTGAACGGCTGATTGCACGCATGGTGCGTGACCAAGACTTGGTGCAGGACATTGCCCAAGAGACGTTTTTGCGCGCCTACCGCGCTTTGCACCAGTTTCGTGGAGAGGCGCAGTTCTACACTTGGCTGTATCGGATTGCAGTAAATACGGCCAAGAAGTCCCTGGTAGAGATGCGCCGCGACCCTGTGGTGTTCGAGAACGCGTTACACATTTCTGAGGATGAGGATGAAACTTTCCGTCCTCGTAATGAACCAATCAGTGACGAAACACCCGAGACTGTGCTGGCTGCGCAAGAAATTGCGGCAGCTGTGAACGCAGCCATGGAGGCCTTGCCTGAAGACTTGCGCCAAGCGGTCACGCTGCGTGAGATTGAAGGGCTGAGTTACGAGGAAATTGCCTTGGCAATGAATTGCCCGATAGGTACGGTGCGTTCGCGCATTTTTCGTGCACGGGAAGCGATTTCGGCACGCGTGAAGCCTTTGCTAGAGCGTCAAGGCGGTAAGCGTTGGTGATGCAAAAAGGACATCAAGCAGGTGACCCCATGATGGAACAAGAGATGAACAAGGAATTGCTGTCTGCGATGGTGGATGGTGAGTTGCGCGGCGAAGAGCTGGAACAGGCCTTGGCGTGCGCCGAAAGTTCGGAAGGCTGCGCCAGCTGGGAGCTCTACCACTTGGTGGGCGATGTACTGCGTTCGCCCGATCTGGCACACCACAGCCAGCACAACCTGCTGTCAGGGCTGCGGGTGCAGCTGGCGCAAGAGCCGGCGCTGCAGTTGCAGTCTTCCCAGTTGCAGCAAGTGGCTGCTGGTATGGAGCAAGCGCAGGCGCCCGTGGTGGCCTTGCGTGACCCCGCGGCCAACAGCTCGGTCTTCCGCTGGAAGGTGGCGGCCAGCTTTGCCACAGTGGCTGCCGTGGCGGCCTTGGGCTGGAATTTGGTGGCAACCCCGGTGGCGGGCCAAGGCGCACAACTGGCCAGTGCGCCCAGCATAAGTGCCCCCGTGGTGGTGGCAACCGAAAACGGCAGCGTACTGCGAGATCCGCGTTTGGATGCCTTGTTGGCCAACCACCAGCAGTACACCAGCCGTGCTTCGTTGCAAACGCCTGCAGACTTTTTGCGCAATGCCAGCTTTGAGGAAGCGCGCAGCAGTGGCCGGGCAGGCAAGTAACTGGCAGGCTTTAGCGGTGATGTCTTTCAAAAAAGAGAGCTATCAGCGTATGCTTTTGCAAGCATTCAAGGCTAAAACACCCTGAAATCAAGAAAGAGCGCACACAAGGCGCTCTTTTTTTTATTTGTGTTGATCGCTATGTAATCTCCATAGAAATGGATCGCTCGCTCATAAACTGGGGAACCAAATTGCGGTTCGATTTTCTGAACATGTAGCTGCGCATGGCGCAGAGTGTGATTTTGGAAAGGATGTCAAAAATGCCTTCAATGCAATTCAAACCTTTGCATGCCGCGGTGTTGGCCGTCGGTATTGCTGCAGGCGCGGCAACCGTGGCGTGGAGTGATGCGGCCCGTCCGTGGATGCCTGCGGCCCATGCGCAAACCGTGGCAACTGCGCCTGCAGCTGCCCCGTTGGTGACGGGCTTGCCCGACTTCACGCAGTTGGTGGATGTGGTTGGCCCTGCGGTGGTCAACATTCGCACCACGGAGAAGATTTCAACGCAGCCTTCGATGAGCGGCATGGACGAAGACATGCTGGAGTTTTTCCGCCGCTTTGGGCTGCCTGTACCAAATGTGCCGCGCCAGGGTGGCCCGCAGCAGCCCAATGACGAAGGGGAAGAACGCCCCAGTGGTGTAGGGTCGGGTTTTATTCTGAGTTCGGACGGCTATGTCATGACCAATGCCCACGTGGTGGACGGTGCCAGCGAGGTCATCGTGACGCTGACCGACAAGCGCGAATACAAGGCCAAGATCATCGGTGCCGACAAGCGCACTGATGTGGCCGTGGTGAAGATCGATGCCAAGGGCCTGCCCGCCGTGAAGATTGGCGATGTCAGCCGCCTGAAGGTGGGTGAGTGGGTCATGGCGATTGGCTCGCCCTTTGGACTGGAAAACTCGGTGACGGCAGGCATTGTTTCTGCCAAGCAGCGTGATACGGGTGACTACCTGCCGTTCATCCAGACCGATGTGGCGATCAACCCCGGTAATTCCGGTGGGCCTTTGCTGAATATGCGCGGTGAGGTGGTAGGTATCAACAGCCAGATTTATTCGCGCTCAGGCGGGTTTATGGGCATCTCGTTCGCTATTCCGATTGATGAAGCCGTGCGTGTGAGCGACCAGCTGCGAGCCACTGGCAAGGTAACGCGCGGGCGTATCGGGGTGCAAATTGGTCAGGTGACCAAGGAAGTGGCGGAATCCATTGGCCTGGGTGCAGCACGTGGCGCACTGGTGTCGGCGGTGGAGCCAGACTCGCCCGCTGCCAAGGCCGGGATTGAGGCTGGTGACATCATCGTGAAATACGATGGCAAAGCGATCGACAAGGTGGCCGACTTGCCGCGTTTGGTGGGCAACACCAAGCCAGGCACCAAGAGCTCCATCACCGTGTTCCGCCGCGGCCAGATGCGCGATCTGGCCATCATGGTGGCAGAGGTCGAGCCAGACGAAACCGTTGCGGCGGCAGATGGCAAACCTTCCTCGGGCGCAACTGCCACGGCCAAGCAACTGGGTTTGGTGGTGGGTGAGCTGAGCGAGGCGCAAAAGCGCGCCTTGGCCGTCAAGGGCGGTGTGCGTGTGCTTTCGGCTACGGATGCAGCAGCCCGTGCAGGTCTGCGTGAAGGTGATGTGGTGCTGGCGGTGGCCAACACCGAGGTGACCAATGTCAAGGGATTTGAGACCGCCTTGTCCAAAGCGGACAAGAGCAAACCTGTGAACTTGCTGGTGCGCCGTGGTGAGTGGACGCAGTACGTACTCATTCGCCCTAATGCCAAGTAAAGCATGGGCAGAGGTCTTCCTGCGCAGGATGCTAATCCTTGCGTAGGAATGACTTACTGCGACAAGCTGTGGTTTTACATGGGTGCTTGGGTAGAATGCCCGCTGAATGAGCGCGGTCACAGGCCGGCACAAGCAAGTACTTGCTGTGATTACAGCCTTGCTGGGTGTTGAGATAACTGTCTGTGAACCTACAGTTGAATTGTGGATAACTTGTTGGTAAGTGATTTTGCGGCAATGCACAATGCCCGAGTCATAGTAAATGGATGCTTGGTTTTTGGGCGGTTTTGCCTACAATCGATCATCCAACCAATCGCAGTTGCCAGAGATTGTTGGTTCAGGGCGCGTCACAGTGAGACGCGCCCTTTTTTCTTGCCTAGAGCACGCTTTCCCCTTTAATTACAAACGCTTATCGTTGATGAAGCACATTCGAAATTTTTCCATCATTGCGCATATTGACCATGGCAAGTCGACCCTGGCAGACCGGCTGATTCAGCGCTGCGGGGGCCTTGCTGATCGAGACATGGAGGCGCAAGTGCTGGACTCGATGGACATCGAGAAAGAGCGTGGCATCACCATCAAGGCGCAAACCGCAGCGCTGCAATACAAGGCCAAGGACGGCAACGTCTACAACCTGAACCTGATTGATACCCCCGGCCACGTGGACTTCTCGTATGAAGTCTCGCGTTCCTTGTCGGCCTGTGAAGGTGGTCTGTTGGTGGTGGATGCTTCTCAGGGCGTGGAAGCGCAAACCGTGGCCAACTGCTACACCGCGCTGGACTTGGGCGTGGAAGTGTTTGCGGTGCTCAACAAGATGGATTTGCCTCAGGCCGATCCGGACAACGCCAAGGCTGAGATCGAAGACGTGATCGGCATTGATGCCAGTGATGCGATTCCCTGCTCGGCCAAGACCGGCATGGGCATTGATGACATCCTCGAAGCCATTGTGGCCAAGGTGCCACCACCTACCGGCAACCCGGATGGCCCCTTGCGCGCCATGATTGTGGACAGCTGGTTTGACCCCTATGTGGGCGTGATCATGCTGGTACGCGTGGTGGATGGCGAGTTGAAGAAGAACGAACGCTTCAAGATGATGGCGACAGGTGCTGCCTATGAAGCCAACCAGGTCGGTGTGTTTACCCCTGCCAACTCTCCACGTGATTCGCTCAAGGCGGGTGAAGTGGGCTACATCATTGCTGGCATCAAGGAATTGAAAGCTGCCAAGGTGGGTGACACCATCACGCTGGAAAAGAAGTTGCCCAACAACTTGGGCCCAGCCAGCGAAGCGTTGCCCGGCTTTAAGGAAGTACAGCCACAAGTTTTTGCCGGCCTGTACCCTACAGAGGCCTCTGAATACGACCAGTTGCGTGATGCGCTGGAAAAGCTGCAACTGAACGATGCGGCACTGCGCTTTGAACCCGAAGTCTCGCAAGCGCTGGGCTTTGGCTTCCGCTGCGGCTTCTTGGGCTTGCTGCACATGGAAATCGTGCAAGAGCGTCTGGAGCGTGAGTTTGACCAGGACCTGATCACCACCGCGCCCAGCGTGGTCTACCAGGTGCTCAAGGGCGACGGCGAGTTGATTGACGTGGAAAACCCCTCGAAGATGCCAGATGTTGGGCGTATTGAGGAAATCCGTGAACCCATCGTGACCGTGCACCTGTACATGCCTCAGGAATACGTGGGCCCCGTGATGACGCTGGCCAACCAAAAGCGCGGTATTCAGATGAATATGCAGTACCACGGTCGCCAGGTCATGCTGACGTACGAGATGCCGCTGGGCGAAATCGTGCTGGACTTCTTTGACAAGCTCAAGAGTGTCTCGCGTGGCTATGCGTCCATGGACTATGAGTTTTTGGAGTACCGCCCCTCGGACGTGGTCAAGGTGGATATTTTGCTCAATGGCGAAAAGGTTGATGCCCTGTCCATCATCGTGCACCGTTCGCAGGCCACCTACCGTGGCCGTGCGGTGGTGGCCAAGATGCGTGAAATCATCAGTCGTCAGATGTTTGACGTGGCTATCCAAGCGGCCATTGGCGCCAACATCATTGCGCGTGAAACCGTCAAAGCCATGCGCAAGAACGTGCTGGCCAAGTGCTACGGCGGTGACATCACCCGCAAGCGCAAGCTGCTGGAAAAGCAAAAGGCGGGCAAGAAACGCATGAAGCAGATTGGCTCGGTGGAAGTACCGCAAGAAGCGTTCCTGGCCATTTTGCAGGTCGAAGACTAAAACGAGGGAGACCATGCAAGCAATGCAATGGATCACAGCGGTTATCTTGGCCGCTTTTGTGGGCTACATCGGCGCTTGGTATACAGGTGCTATCGAAGGCAACTTCGCCTTGTTGATGTTCCTGGCCACCTTCATCACCGGCCTGTATTGGCTGGCCGAGCGTTTTTACTTCTGGCCGCAGCGCAAGAAGGAAGCAGAGCGCCTGAATACCGAAGCGGCTGCGCGTCGCGCGGAATTGGAGCGCCAAGGCCTGCGCCACGACATGGTGGACACCCAGGAGGGCGAAACCCGCATCCTCAAACAGCCCTGGTGGTTGGACTGGACGGCAGGCTTGTTTCCCGTGCTGTTCGTGGTGTTTGTGCTGCGCTCGTTCCTGTTTGAGCCGTTCAAAATTCCGTCGGGCTCCATGATTCCTACGCTGATGGTGGGTGACCTGATCTTGGTGAACAAGTTTCACTATGGCGTGCGCTTGCCGGTGCTCAACACCAAGGTCACGGACGGCAATCCTGTGGAGCGCGGTGATGTGATGGTGTTTCGCTACCCGCCCCAGCCCACGCTGGACTACATCAAGCGCGTGGTGGGCGTGCCCGGCGATACCGTGGCGTACCTGAACAAGCGCCTGACCATCAATGGCCAGGAAGTGCCGACCAAAGAGCTGCCGGACTTCTTTGACACCGATGCCATGCGCTACTTTGCGCAGTTTGAAGAGCAGCTGGGTGACAAGCCCCACAAGCTGCTCAACACCAAGGGCATGCCCGCATTTGTGCAAGGTGCTTCCGAGTTTCCGTACCGCGAAAACTGCACCTACACGGTGGAAGGCGTCACCTGCAAAGTGCCCGAAGGTCATTTCTTTGCCATGGGCGACAACCGCGACAACTCGCTGGACTCCCGTTACTGGGGCTTTGTGCCGGAAGCAAACATTGTCGGAAAGGCCTTTTTCGTTTGGATGAATTTCGGTAACCTCAAACGTATCGGTAGCTTCAACTAAATAAGGGCGTTCAGCCTGCATCGAATGGCCGCTTAGTGCGGCCTTTTTCATTAGAGGAGAGGGTCTCATCATGCGCTGTGCATCTGCTCGTCGCCAAAAAGGCGTGTCGTTCATTGGATTTGTCGTGATTGCTGTGCTGGCCGTCGCGGTTTTTGCGATTGGCGGACAATCGCTTCCCATTGTCTTGGAGTACCAGGCCGCCAAAAAAGCTGCGCAGAAAGCAGCCAATGAAGGCAACACCGTGCCCGAAGTGCGCGCAGCATTTGATCGTGCCGCGCAAATTGATGACATCAAAACCATTTCTGGACAGGATCTGGATGTCAGCAAGGTCAATGACCGTGTGGTGGTGGCCTTTGAATATGAGCGCTCTTTACCGTTGGTAGGCCCTGCCTACCTTGTTTATCGTTTTACACATCAGACCAAATAGGTGCCAATCACCCTTCAAGATCTGCAGCACACGCTGCAGTACACATTTCAAAATCCTGCCTTGCTGCAGCGTGCGCTGACGCACCGCAGCTTCTCGGCAGACAACAACGAGCGCCTGGAGTTTCTGGGCGACTCGGTGCTGAGTCTGGCTATCTCCAGCCTGCTGTACCAACGTTTGCACGATCTGCCGGAGGGAGACCTCTCGCGCGTGCGCTCCAACCTGGTCAAAGAAGGCACCTTGCACCAAATCGCCGTCAAGCTGCAGTTGCCTGAGTTGCTGCGCTTGGGCGAAGGGGAAGCCAAATCGGGCGGTAAAAACCGTCCTTCCATCTTGGCCGACGCGGTGGAAGCCATTTTGGGCGCGGTGTATCTGGACGCTGGCTTTGCCGCCGGCGAAAAGCTGGTGCACCACCTGTTTGAGGGGGTCGACATCAACCCCCATATGCGCGCTGCGGAAAAAGACCCCAAGACTGCGTTGCAAGAATGGCTGCAAGGCCGGCGCAAACAGCTGCCGCAATACAGTGTGGTGAACATTACGGGCGCCGCCCACAAGCAGACCTTTGAAGTGGCCTGCATGATTCCTGAACTCAAGCTGGGCGCCAAGGGCACGGGCATATCGCGCCGTGCCGGCGAACAAGCTGCTGCCAGCGCCATGCTGGAACTTTTGAAAGCGAAACACCCATGACCGATGCTGCGAAGAAAAAAGTAGCTAGCACCGCAGGCGCAGCAAGCGCCAAGGGCCAAAAAGAGTCGAAATCTATCCCCTCGTTTCCCGAGGTGACGCCCGCTGGCCAAAGCATGGCCGAGCTGGATGCCATGCTGGCAGCCGCCAAGCCCGGTGCCACCCCTTCGCTGGTGGCCCGTGCGGCAGAGATTGAGGCTGAAAAAGCCGCCGAAGCTGCGGTGCCCGTGCGTGTGTACGCGCCCGAAGAGCAGCGCTGCGGCCTGATCGCCATTGTGGGCAAGCCCAATGTGGGCAAGTCCACGCTGATGAATGCGCTGGTCGGGCAGAAAGTCTCCATCACCTCGCGCAAGTCGCAAACCACGCGCCACCGCATCACGGGCATTCGCACCAAGGAAGAGACGCAGTTCATCTTTGTGGATACGCCCGGCTTTCAGACCAAGCACTCCACCGCGCTGAATAAGTCGCTGAACAAGACCGTGATGGGCGCCATCACCGATGTGGACTTGATCTTGTTTGTGGTGGAAGCAGGCAGCTTCACACTGGCCGACGCGAAGGTGCTCAGCCTGTTCAAGCCGGGCATTCCTACGCTGCTGATTGCCAATAAGTTGGATGAAGTGGGTCGCCGCCATGAAATTGCGCCCTGGCTCAAGAGCATGCAAGAGCGCCATCCGTTTGCCGAGTTTGTGCCCATGTCGGCCAAAAAGCGCGACGACATCCAGCGCCTGTTTGGCATCTGCGCCAAGTACCTGCCCGAGCAGCCCTGGTTCTACGCCGAAGACGAGCTGACCGACCGCAGCGAAAACTTCATGGCCGCCGAAATCGTGCGCGAGAAGCTGTTCCGCTTTACCGGCGATGAGCTGCCTTACACCTCGACCGTGGTGATCGACAAGTTTGTCGAAGAGCCCAGCAAGCAGCACAAGCGCTTTATGCGCGTGGCCGCCACGATTGTGGTGGAACGTGATGGCCACAAGGCCATGGTGATTGGCCAAGGCGGTGAGCGCCTCAAGCGCATCTCCATGGAAGCGCGCCAAGAGATGGAAAAACTGTTTGATGCCAAGGTGTTCTTGGAAGTGTGGGTGAAGGTCAAGTCCGGCTGGGCGGATGATGAAGCCCGCGTCAAATCCTTCGGCTACGAATAAGGACGGTGCCGCCTAGCGTTGCCGATACTTTGTTGCAAGGTCTTGCCGTGGCGCTGCCACTGTCTGCGACCATGCGCCGCGTCTCGGTCGCTACGCTCAACGCTATGCGACACTACAAGCCCCGTGCTTTTCCCAAAGGCCTCTTGTAGGCCTTTTTGTCTTTTTAAAACCTATGGCCGCCAAACGTGTGGGCGAAGAGCCCGCCTTCATCTTGCACCGCTACGACTGGAGTGAATCCAGCCTGATTCTGGAGGTGTTTACGCGCCACCGCGGGCGGGTGGCGTTGCTGGCCAAGGGCGTGAAAAGGCATACCTCCAATTTCCGCCCTGTGTTGCTGGCGCTGCAGCCGCTCAAAGTCAGCTACACGCTGTCGGGCGATGGCAATGCCGACATCCACGTGCTCAAAGGTGCGGAATGGGCGGGCGGGCACATCATGCCTATGGGTAACAACCTGCTCACGGGCATCTACCTCAACGAGCTGCTCATGCGCTTGCTGGCGCGCGATGACCCGTATGCCTATTTGTTCGATGTCTATGGCGCAGTGGTGAAACTGCTGGCTACGCAGCAGGCCGAGGTGATTGAGCCGGTGCTGCGTGCCTTTGAGCTGATTTTGCTGCGTGAGCTGGGTTTGCTCCCCTCTTTAGAGCTAGAAACGCTTACCCTGCAAGCGCTAGTGCCAGAAAAGCCTTATGTACTGGTGGCAGAGATGGGCTTGCGTCCCGCGCTGGAGGGTGACCGCGCAGCGCTCACTGGTCAACACTGGGTGCAGTTGCAATGGGCATTGGACCAAGGAGAGGCCGCGTATCCGGCCTTGGTACGGGCCTGCGCTACGGTGGCTCCGCCGCTCAAGCCGCAATTGCGGCATTTGCTGCAATACCATTGCGGCAGCTTGCTGCGCACGCGGCAATTGATGATGGATTTGCAAACGCTATGACTGCTTCTCACCCTTCGCACTTATTCCGCCGCACGGCCTTGTCCGTGAACGTCAACAAGGTGGCCTTGCTGCGCAACACGCGCCACTTGGGTATTCCGTCCGTCACGCGTGCGGCACGGCTGTGCCTGGAAGCCGGGGCGCAGGGCATCACCATCCATCCGCGCCCTGATGAACGGCACATTCGCGGCACCGATGTGTATGAACTGGCCGAGTTGATGCAGGCCTGGCCGCAGGCAGAGTTCAACATTGAAGGCAATCCGACGCAAAACCTGATGGCCTTCATTCGCAACGTGAAGCCGCACCAGGCCACATTTGTGCCTGACAGCGAAGACCAGTTCACCAGCGACCACGGCTGGAGCTTTCCGCAAGATGCCCAGCGCCTGCTGCCGCTGATTGCCGAGTGCAAAGCCTTGGGCGTGCGCGTGAGTCTGTTCATGGACCCCGTGCCCGAACAAATGGCCGCCGCCAAGGCTGCTGGTGCAGACCGCGTGGAGCTGTACACCGAACCGTTTGCCGCCGCATGGGGCACGGGCGCACAGGCTGCGCAACTGGCTGCGTACGCCCAGGCTGCCCAGGCCGCACTGGAGGCTGGCTTGGAAGTGAATGCCGGCCACGACCTGAACCGCGACAACCTGGCCGCATTTGTGGCGCAGGTGCCCGGTGTGGCCGAAGTCTCTATTGGTCACGCGTTGATTGCTGACGCGCTGGAGCTGGGTTATGCCGCTACGGTCAAGGCCTACCAAGCGTGCATTGACCAAGGCATGGCGCAGCGTGCTGCCTGAGCAGGTTTTTGATTGAATATGTGAGCTACTGGCGCTTGCTGCATAAGCGCTAGAGGCAGTTTTGACTGTGCATCATGATTTACGGCATTGGAACTGATATTTGCGATATCCGCCGCATCCGCGCCAGCGTGGAGCGCCACGGCGATCGCTTTGCCGAAAAAGTGCTGACAGCGCAGGAACTGCAGGTCTGGCGTGCGCGCAGCGCCCGCTGGCCGGAGCGCGGCATCAAATACTTGGCCACACGCTTTTCTGCCAAAGAAGCTTTCAGCAAAGCCGTGGGGCTGGGCATGGTGATGCCTATGACGTGGCGCAACTGCGAGATTGCCAACCTGCCCAGTGGCCAGCCCACTATCGTGCTGCACGGTGCGATGAAGGAGTGGTTTGAGGCCAAGGGCTTGAGCGCGCACATCACCATGACCGATGAAAGCGAATACGCCGCCAGCTTTTGCGTGGTGGAGCGAAAGGACGCTTGAGCCATGCAGATCTTGCTGCTGCCCGCCGGGCTTGGGGTGCTGTGGGTGTTTTTGACGTCGCTGAACGTTTAATTGGTACTGTCAGGTGGTGCTGTCATAGACAGCGCTGAAAGCGCCGTCATACTCCAAGCTTTCATCTCCCGCACATTGCAGCGCGCAGTGTGTCCAAAGCCTGATTGTTATGACTGCACTGCATGCCCCTTTGATCATCGATATTGCCGACAAAGCACTGACCGATGTGGATCGCGCACGATTGTCCCACCCGCTGGTGGGCGGCATTATTTTGTTTGCCCGCAATTGGGAAAGCCGCGAGCAGCTGGTGCAGTTGTGCGCGGACATCAAGGCCGTCAAGGAAGACTTGCTGATCTGTGTGGACCATGAAGGTGGCCGCGTGCAGCGCTTCAAAACCGATGGCTTCACCCACCTCCCACCCATGCGCGCCTTGGGCCAGATGTGGATGGACGATGGCAAGGGCAAAAAACACCGCAAGGGCAGCGGTGCCATGCATGCCATGAATGCCGCCACGGCTGCGGGCTATGTACTGGGCAGTGAGTTGCGCGCCTGTGGTGTGGACTTCAGCTTTACGCCTGTGCTGGATCTGGACTATGGTGAAAGCTCGGTCATTGGTGACCGCAGTTTTCACCGTGACCCGCGCGTGGTGGTGGCGCTGGCGAAAAGCCTGATGCATGGCCTGCTGCAGGCAGGCATGGGCAATTGCGGCAAACACTTTCCGGGGCACGGCCACGTCAAGGTCGACTCCCACACGGATATCCCTGTCGACAAGCGCAAGCTCAAAAAGATTCTGGGTGAAGACGCTGCGCCTTACCCTTGGTTGTCCAGCGTGCTGACCGCAGTAATGCCGGCGCATGTGATTTATCCCAAGGTAGATGCTTTACCCGCAGGTTTTTCCAAGGTGTGGCTGCAAGAGATTTTGCGTGGTGCGCTGCGTTACGACGGCGCCATCTTCAGCGATGACTTGAGCATGGAGGCCGCACGCCGCATTGATGGGCAGGTGATTAGCTATACCGAAGCTGCGCTGCGTGCTTTGGATGCGGGCTGTGACATGGTGCTGCTGTGCAACCAAAGCCTCGGCTTGGGTGCGCATGTGGATGAATTGCTGGACGGTATGGACGATGCGTTGCGCACTGGGCGCTGGCAGCCAGATATCGATTCTGAATCGCGCCGCGTGGCTTTGTTGCCGGAAACTGTGCCCCAGCCTTGGGATGATTTGATGCGCCAGCCTGCTTATTTGCAGGCCTTAGACATGCTGCCTTAAGAAAGGTTCAATCTTTAAAGCCACTCCGAACGATCGTTTGGAGTGGCTTTTTTTATGTTTTTCTGCATTTGCACGTGTCCCGCAGGAAAAGCGCTGGTGCAGTTTTTTTCTGTTTTTTCAATCGCTTAGCTACTTTTTTAAGAGCAAGTGAAATAGGGAATTCTTAGGTCTTATATCTAATGGTAAACCCTGTGCTCTTACTCGAACAAAAGACCATGCCTGACGCGGTGTCGCGTACTGCCTAGAGGACGTGTATTTGCTTACATCCATAGCATCGAATGATTAACTCAATGTGAGATAGCTCAAAGAAGCTCGAACTTTGTGTTGATGCATGCCCGTTCTTTCAAGGTGCATTTCTGGATGTTTTGGCGCAATAGCCGGCGGAAAGAGGGGGACTTTGTGAAGACATCAAACCCACATGGGCATGCGGATCGATGTTTACCCGATGTAGGAATATAAAAATGTCTAACTTTTCCCCACCAAGTCGAAGAAGTTTCTTGATGGCGTCTGGTGCAGGCGTGGCGCTGACGGGCGTGGCAATGACTTTTCATGCCAACTCCAAAGAAGCGGCTGTGAAGCTGGATAAGTACCAACCAGAGTACTTCACCTCCGAGGAATGGGCTTTCGTGTTGGCGGCAACCGCACGTTTGATCCCCTCTGAAGGCGAGGGCCCGGGCGCTTTGGAAGCGCACGTGCCTGTGTTTATTGATCGCCAGTTGAAGGGCTACTACGGCAACGCCGACATCTGGTACATGCAGGGGCCTCACGACCCGACCGCTACCCAGATCGTGGCTGGCAGTCGCCGCTCAATCCTGCGCAGATGTATCGCAAGGCGATTCCTGCATTCAATGCAGCCTGCAAGGAACGCTGGAGCAAAGACTTTGTGGGCTTGACCTCTGAGCAGCAAGACGAAGCGCTCACCGCACTGCAAAAGGGCGAAATCAAGCTGGAGCCTGAACTGAGCTTCTTCTTTGCAACGTTGCTGGCCAATACCAAGGAAGGCTACTTTGCAGACCCCATGCACGGCGGGAACTACGGCATGCAGTCCTGGAAGTACATCGGCTTCCCCGGTGCACGTGCCAGCTACATGGAGTGGGTGGATCAGCACAACGTGAAGTACCCATTGGGCCCTGTATCCATCAAAGGGGAGCGCGCATAACCATGGCTCGTATTGAAAAGAAAAAAGACGTCGTTATCGTTGGTCTGGGCTGGACGGGCTCTATTGCAGGCATGGAACTGGCTGCAGAAGGCCTGGAAATCGTGGCGCTGGAGCGCGGCGGTGACCAAAACACGGTGCCTGAGTTCAAGTACCCCAATCAGATTGACGAGCTGACCTACGGTGTGCGCCTGAAGAACATGCAGCTGCCCCGTCAAGCAACGGTCACAGTACGTCGCCATGACGGCGAAATCGCACTGCCTTACCGTTCCATGGGCTCTTTCCTGCCTGGCAACGGTGTTGGCGGTGCAGGTACGCACTGGAATGGTTTGAACTGGCGTCCGCAGGCGGAAGAAATCAAGCTGCGCACCTATGTGAAGGAGCACTGGGGCGAGTCCATCATTCCTGAGGGAATGAACCTGATGGACTATCCCGTCAGCTATGACGAGCTGGAGCCTTTCTTCACGCGTTTTGATGAAGTCGCAGGTATTTCTGGCAAGGCCGGTAACTTGAAGGGCCAAATCCAGGCCGGCGGTAATCCTTTTGAAGGCTGGCGCTCCAAAGAGTACCCCATGCCTCCTTTGCCTTCGACCTATGACTCGACAAAGTTCGCAGCAGTTGCCAAGCAAATGGGCTATCACCCCTTCCCCGCACCAGCTGGGATTGCCTCGACGTCGTATGTGAACCCCTACGGCATGCAGATGGCGCCTTGCAATTTCTGCGGCTTCTGTGAGCGTTTCGGCTGCTACCAGTACTCCAAGTCGTCGCCCCAGACGGCAGTGCTGGATGCCCTCAAGCGCAAGAAAAATTTCTCTTACCGTACGCATTGCGAAGTGCTGCGCGTGGAAAGCTCGGAAGATGGCAAGACCGCGACCGGCGTGACCTACTTCGACTCGAACACGAACGAAGAAGTGTTCCAGCCTGCGGATCTGGTGATTCTGTCGTCCTACCAGCTCAACAACGTGCACCTGATGCTGGTGTCGGGCATTGGCAAGCCTTATGACCCCAAGACCAACACTGGTGTGACGGGTAAGAACTACGCTTACCAGATGAATGGTGGCGTGACCTTGTTTTACAAGGGTGAGCACTTTAATCCCTTCATCGGTCACGGCTCCAACGGCATGTGCATCGACGATTTCGGTATCAACCAGAACGACTTCGGCAAGCTGGGCTTCATCGGTGGCGCTTACTGGCGCGTAGGCTCCATGAACGGTCAGCCTATCCGCTCCATGCCGTTGCCCAAGGGCACTCCAGGCTGGGGTGCAGGCTGGAAGAAGGGTGTTGGTGAGTGGTATGGCCACGCCATGTCCATCGGTACACACGGCTCGCACATGTCCTACCGCAACAACCACCTGGACTTGGACCCAACCTACAAGGACCAGCACGGTCGTCCGTTGATGCGCATGACTTTCAACTGGCAAGAAAACGATCTGAAGATGACCCAGTACCAAAAGATCAAGGCTGAGGAAGTGGGTAACGCCATGAAGCCGGACTTGATGCAATCGGGCTTCAAAAAGGCTGGTGCGCAGTACGACGTACGTCCTTATCAGACTACGCACAACACGGGCGGTCACATCATGTCCGAAAAGCCCACCGAAGGTGTGGTGAACCGTTACTGCCAGGCTTGGGACAAGCACAACGTGTTCGTCTTTGGTGCAGGTAATTTTGTGCAAAACACCCAGTACAACCCCACTGGCATGGTCGGAGGCTTGGCGTACTGGACGCTGCATGCGATCCGCACGATGTATTTGAAGAACCCACGTCCGTTGGTCTGAGGAGCGTAAGTCATGAAAAAAATCCTCAGCATTGTGATTGCGCTGGTCGTTTTGGGTGTGATTGCCGCACTGGCTTTGATTCTGGTGCCTTTCAAGCCTTCGCCGGCCAATGAATCTCTGCCTGCAGACTGGAAGGCGGAAGCAGGCCGCGGCGAATACGTCATGCGTGCAGGTGACTGCATGGCCTGTCACACCGCCAAGGGCGGTGAGCCTTTGGCCGGTGGCAACGCGATTGAAAGCCCCATGGGCAAGATCTGGGCGTCCAACATCACGCCTGACAAAGAAACAGGTATTGGTAACTGGACGCTGGACCAGTTCCGTGCCGCCATGGTGGACGGTATTGGTGGTCACGGCCAGCAGTTGTACCCCGCCATGCCGTACGAGAACTATCGCTACATGAAGGAAGGCGACCTGCGCGCGTTGTTCGACTACCTGCAAACGGAAGTCAAGCCCGTGAAGAATGAAGTGCAGGCAACCAGCTTGAGCTTCCCATTCAATATGCGCTTCGGTATTCGTGCCTGGAACTGGCTGGCTCTGTCGGGCGATGCCGACTTCAAGCCGATGACGGGTGATGACCAGCAAATCCGTGGTCAGTATCTGGTCGAAGGCGCTGGTCACTGCGCAGCCTGCCACAGCCCCCGCACGACCTTTATGGCGCAAGACGGCACCCGTCTGGGTGACGCCAGCTTCCTGACTGGAGGCATGGTGGACGGCTGGACAGCCCCTGACTTGCGCAGCAAGGATGCACGTATCCAGAAGTGGAGCACAGAAGAAGTTGCTGCGTACCTGGCTGCTGGCCGTAACGTACATGCTGTGGCGAACGGTGAGATGGCCTTGGTGGTGGAGCACTCGCTGCAGTACATGAGCGATGCGGATCTGAACGCCATGGCGGTCTTCCTCAAGAGCATGGATGGCCAAGCGGTGGAAAAGGGCGCAGAGCAAATTGCGACCAAGGGCCCTCGCAGCACACCGATTGCCAAGGCGGATGAAGCAGGTCAGGCGACATCCAAGCTGCTGACTTCTGCCACGCCGGAGATGCCTTTGGGTGCGCGTCTGTACTTGGATAACTGCGCAGCTTGCCACTTTGTCAGCGGCAAGGGCGCGCCAGAAATCTTCCCTGAGTTGCAAGGCAATGCCATGGTGCTCGGTAAGGATGCTGGCCCGCTGCTGTCTGTCATCTTGAAGGGCGCTTCTTCGCCTGCCACGGAGCGCCGTCCCATGCATCTGGTGATGCAGGGTTATGCGGATCGCCTGAACGATGAAGAAGTGGCCGAACTGGCTAACTTCCTGCGCACTGGCTGGGGCAATCAGGCCTCCAAGGTCAGCGCCAGCGATGTGGCTAAGCAGCGCAAAAAAGCTGCGACGGCTGACGCACACTGATACGTCTTGGCAAGCCCTGAAGCTTGCACCTGAGCACTAAGAATGGCCGGACGCATGTCTGGCCATTTTTTTATGCCGACGAAGTGCGTCGCGCCGGTGGACATGGGATGATGCGGCGTTTACTGCCCCAGCCTGATGGCTGCAGGCCCCGTTGGAGAGAACAAGGAGATGTCTATGCGCGTTGGTGTGCTAACCGGTGGTGGGGATTGCCCCGGCTTGAATGCGGTGATTCGTGCTGTGACCAAGTCGTTGATCAGCCAGGGTGGTTGTGAAGTACTCGGCATTCAGGACGGTTTTGAAGGTTTGATGGGGGATGCACCACGCGTCAAGCCGCTGACCTGGGATGAGGTCTCAGGCATCTTGCACATTGGCGGAACTATTTTGGGCACCAGCAACAGCGCCAATCCGCTCAAGAACGAAGCCACCTTGGCACAGGTCAAGCGCAATGTCCAAACCCTGGGCTTGGATGTGGTGGTGTCCATTGGCGGGGATGGTACGCAGAGCCTGGCTTACGGGCTGGCGAATGCTGTCGGCATGCAGTGTGTGGGTGTGCCCAAGACCATTGATAACGACATTGCCAACTGCGAGCGCAGCTTTGGCTTTGACACCGCGGTGGCCACCGCGACCGAGGCTTTGCGCCGCATTGAAAGTACGGCCAACAGTCATCACCGCGTGATGATTGTGGAGACCATGGGGCGCAATGCAGGATGGCTGGCGTTGGAAGCCGGCGTGGCCGGGGCTGCAGACATCATCTTGCTGCCAGAGATTGACTATGACCTGCAAGCTATCATTGATGTGTGCAAGGCGCGAGAGCAACGCCAGCGCTACACCATCATCTGCATTGGTGAAGGTGCCAAGGAAAGCGGGCAGAGCCTGACGGTGCGCGAGCGTATTGCACACAGCCCTGACCCTGTGCGTTTGGGTGGTGTGGGGCATGTGCTGCGCGAGCGTCTACAGCCGTACCTCAAGAGCGAAGTGCGTACCACGGTGCTGGGTCATGTACAACGAGGGGGAGACCCAACGCCGTTCGATCGGGTGCTGGCCACCCAGTTTGGCCACCATGCTGCGCAACTGGTGCTGAGTGGGCAGTTTGGCCGCATGGTGACGCTGCAAAACGGCGTGATTGGTAGCGTGGAAATTGCCACTGTGGCCAACACCCAGCGACAGATTTCTGCAGACCACCCGCTGCTGACCATGGCCAGAGACATTGGTATTTGCTTGGGACAGGCATAGCATTTCACGACGCTGGAACTGTTGGAGCTACTACCTTGCTTTCGATAGGTGGCAGATTGACACGGAAGTGACGTATTTGCAGATGCTTTGTAACTATTTGTCAAAAATAGTTGGAATATGTGGGTAAACCCTGTGTAATTGTCATTGTCTGTAAAACATCAGGCCGCTGGCGTGTGAGCGCTGGCGGTTTTCTTTTTTCTGTCTGCCATGCAATTCAAAAATCTGTCCGTAGCTAAAAAAGTCTGGCTACTGTTGCTGACCGTTATCACCATGATGCTACTTTCGGGCCTGGGCATGACGTCCTACCTCAAGAGCGTTGACCAGCGGGTGATGAACTCTGTCCTCGATATGGAAGAGCGTATCCGCCTGGTGGTGCAGTTGCGCGGCAATACACAGGCTACTGCCAGCTATCTGGTAGCCGCCAATATGGCGCAAGATGCTACGTCGATGGAATTTTTCAACCAGCAGTTCAAAACGGCATCGATGGAAGCAGATGCGTTGCTGACGGAGACTAACCAGCGCTTGCAAAGCGCGGATGGCCGTGCGGTGATGGCTCGCATTAATGATCAACGTCAGAAACTGCAGCAATTGACCGAGCAAGTAGCGATGGAGCGTCGCAACGATGGCGATGTGGGACGTTTGGTGCAAAGTGAACTGGTGCCTGCTGTACAGCAATATTTGGGTATCTTGAATGAGTTGGTGGAGCTGCAGCAGAAAATCCTGAAAGAGGCTGTTGCCCAAGGTGCGAAAGAGAACGCAGTCGCCATGACGATTGGTGGCACAACACTGGCTGTGGTGATCGCGCTGGGCCTGCTGTTCTCCGCATGGCTGGTGCGCCAATTGACAGCACCTTTGGCGCGTGCGGTGGAGTTGGCAGAAACCATTGCTTCCGGTGATTTGACCAAAGATGTGCACGATGACCGCAAGGATGAGCTGGGCCAGTTGCTGCGCAGCTTGAATGCCATGACGCAAAAACTGCGCTCGCTGGTGGGTGAAGTGCGCAACGGGGTGGATTCCGTGTCTTCGGCGGCGAGCCAGATTGCCACGGGCAACCAGGACTTGTCCGCACGCACTGAGCAAACGGCCGCCAATCTGGAAGAAACTGCGGCCAGCATGGAAGAGCTGACCGCCACGGTGACGCAGTCTGCAGACACGGCCCGCCAGGCCAATCAACTGGCTGCCACTGCGGTACAAGCGGCGGAGCGCGGTGGTGATGTGGTCGGACTGGTGGTGACCAGCATGGACCAGATCAATGCTGCAAGCCGCAAGATCAACGACATCATTGGCGTGATTGACGGCATAGCCTTCCAGACCAATATCTTGGCGCTGAACGCCGCCGTAGAAGCCGCGCGTGCCGGTGAACAAGGCCGGGGTTTTGCCGTGGTCGCTGGTGAAGTGCGCTCCTTGGCAGGCCGCAGCGCAGAGGCTGCCAAGGAAATCAAGGTGCTGATCACGGAAAGTGTGAACAAGGTGGGGGTCGGCTCTGAGCAGGTAGCGCAGGCGGGCGAGAGCATGCAAGAGATTGTCAGCAGCGTGCGCCGTGTGACGGATTTGATTGGCGAAATCACCGCTTCGTCGCATGAGCAGCGCGATGGCATCTCGCAGGTGAACCAGGCGGTGAGCAATCTGGACCAGATGACGCAGCAAAACGCCGCTTTGGTGGAAGAGTCCAGCGCTGCCGCCACCTCGATGAATGAGCAGGCCAAGCGCTTGGCAGATGTGGTGTCGGTCTTTAATGTGGGCCAGTCACTGGCCGTGGCTGCCGTGCGCAAGCCTGCGCTGGCACCTGCCAAGAGCAGCTCTCCTGCCGTCGCCAAAGTGGCCGCCAAGCCTGCAGGGATCAGCAGCAAGTCGGCAACCAGCAAGCCTGTGGCGAAAAAGGTGGAAGAAGCGCCCAAGCTGCTGCGCCCTGCGCCTGCAGACAGCAAGGCCGCAGTGACTTCGAATGACGACGATTGGGAAACTTTCTAAGTCACATTGCGGTGACGCACAGAAACAAGGAGCCATTGCGGCTCCTTTTTTTATAAGCAAAATAGAGGTCTAACGCTTGTCTGCAAAGCGCAAGCAGCTATCAAAAATTCTGAAAGGGCACGCATGGATCGACACGATGAAGCGGTCATGCAGTTTTTAACTGCCAATGGCGATACCTTTATTGCCGCGCAATATGAAGTTGCTGCGGGTTGGATGTGCCCCAGTTTTGTGGCGCTGCGTCCAGCCAAACGCCAGGTCTGGGTGGTGGAGGTCAGTGCGTCCGGCTATCCGCTGGGTGTGGTCGACAAAATCAACCAGCGCGTAGAGAAATGGTATGCCCCGTTGCTGGAGCAACTGCAGCGCCTGCAAGTGGTGGGCAGCGACTGGAGCATTGGCTTGCTGGTGTTTGTGCGCGACGATCAGGTGGAATGGCTCAAAGGCCGCGCCAAAGATTTGGCAGGGGTGCACGTACTCAGCCTGGAAACCGCCAGCAGCCCCTGGACATGGGAGGGCGTGGTGTGGACGGAAGACATGGACTTTGCCCAGGCGGAAATTCCGCGCAAGGGCTCTGCTGCGCCGCAGGCTGGCAAGCCTACGACGCATTAAGGATTGCGCGTGCTCAGTGCTGGGGCAGCGCCAACAACGCTGCTCCGCCAGTTTGGAACGCGCTGGCGCTGCGCAGCAAGCCTTGTGACTGGGTGTGCAGGCTCTGGGTCGCAGCGGTCATTTCTTCCACCAGCGCGGCATTGTGCTGCGTGCCGTTGTCAATATCGGCCAAGGCTCCGCCCATTTCGGTGACACCTGTGCTCTGGTCATGGCTGGCTTGGGCAATCTCTTGCACCAAGTTCGTGACGCGGTGAATGGTTTGCTCAATGTCCGCCATGGTGTTGCCGGTTTCACCTGCCTGGTGCACCCCGGCAGCTACGCGCTCACCGCTGAGGGTAATGAGTTGCTTGATTTCCTTGGCGGCCTCGGCACTGCGCTGTGCCAGTGATCGCACTTCCCCAGCCACCACGGCAAAACCACGACCTTGCTCACCGGCACGCGCGGCTTCGACGGCGGCGTTCAGTGCCAAGATATTGGTCTGGAAGGCAATTCCGTCAATCACGCCAATGATGTCGCCAATCTTTTGGCTGCTGTGCTGAATGTCCTGCATGGTCTCCACCAGCCCGAGCATGCTGCTGCGCCCTGTGGTGGCCACTTGGCTGGCTTGCTGGGACAGTTGCAGCGCAGACTGTGCGTTGTCTGCGTTGTGGCGCACATTGCTGGCCAGCGTTTCCATGCTGGCATTGCTTTGCTGCAGTGCACTGGCCTGGCTTTCGGTACGGCGCGAAAGGTCTTGGTTGCCACTGGCAATTTGTTCGCTGGCAGTGGCCACCTGCTCGGCATCCGTGCGCACTTGCTGCACCAATTGCGACAAGCTGGTTTGCATGCCTTGCAGGGCACGCATCAGATCCGTGATTTCATTGTGGCCGCTGGCATGAATGCGCTGGCGCAAATCACCCGCAGCAATCCCGTTGGCAGCTGCTACTGCGTGCGCCAGTGGCACGGTGATGCGGCGGCTGTAGCCCACGCTCAACCCCAGCCCCAGTGCAAATACCAGCAAGCACACGCTCAGACTGAGCCAGCGTGCCTGCTCGGCCATGTGCTGGGCCTGTGTGGACAGCGCAGCGCTGTCGTTGGCGATTTGCTGGGCGGCTTGCTCCAGCAAAGTGGTGGCTTCGCGGTCAATCCCGCGCACACGGGCGTCGCCTGCGCGAGGGTCGTAGCCACTGTCTTCAAATTGGCGCAGGCCTTCACGGTAGGCCTTGCCCATGGCCTGGTGGGATTGCTGAAACTGTTGCACCAACGTGCGTGCAGCACCTGGCTCCAGGCCTGCCAGCAGCAACTGGCTGTTGGCTTGAATGGCTTGCTCTTGCTGTTCAAAGGCTTGCCAGTAGCGTTCACGGTCTTGTGTGGTGTGACCGCGCACCAGCACGTTTTTCCACTCCTGCGCTTGTACCTTGAAGTCATTGAGCAGCAGGCTGGTTAAACGCTCGTGCCCCATATAGCGGGCAACGTCTTCGTGATAGAGCGTGAGGGCTTGTTGCTGGCGCAGCAGGCCAAAAAGTGCAGCGCACAGCATCAGCAGCAAGGCTGCGGCCATAAAAAGCGGAAGTTGAAGGCGGAGTTTCATCGAAAACCAAATCAGGAGCGAGAGCGATACCGAGATTGAATGGCGGGATGCAAGTGTTGATGGCGTTGTTGTCTGCAAGGCGCGAGGGCGTGATCTTGCGGAATTCACAGTTCTGCGTGGTGCGGCAGGGTTAATGCTTGGATTTTGAATTTCTTATAGGGTTTATATGGAAATTATGATGATGGTGTTGGCGCTGCAAGCCGCAGCACATCTTTACTTGGAAAATTTTTTGCTATGACCACCCTTGGAACCCCTCTGTCGCCCCATGCCACCAAAGTCATGCTCTTGGGCAGCGGCGAACTGGGCAAAGAAGTTGTGATTGCGCTGCAGCGCTTGGGCGTGGAAACCATTGCCGTAGACCGCTACGAGCATGCCCCTGGCCAGCAGGTGGCACACCATGCGCGCACCATCACCATGAGCGATCCGGACCAGCTCAAGGCGCTGATTGAGGCCGAAAAGCCTGATCTGGTGGTGCCCGAGATTGAAGCCATTGCCACGCCCATGCTCGAAGAGCTGGAAGCTGCAGGCGTCATCACCTGCATTCCCACCGCCCGTGCTGCGCGCCTAACCATGGACCGCGAAGGCATTCGCCGTCTGGCGGCTGAAACCCTGGGGCTGCCTACCAGCCCCTACCGCTTTTGTGATTCGCTGGCCGAGTTGCAGGCCGCGATTGACGGCAGCGATGGCCAAACCGCGATTGGCTACCCCTGCGTAGTCAAGCCGGTGATGAGCAGCTCGGGCAAGGGCCAGAGCAAGATCGACAGTGCAGACGATGTAGCCAAGGCTTGGGACTACGCCATGGCAGGCGGCCGCGTGGCCAAGGGCCGCGTCATCGTGGAAGGTTTTATCGACTTTGACTATGAAATCACGCAGCTGACCGTGCGCGCCAAGGGCGCAGAGGGCCAGGTGGAAACCCGTTTCTGCGACCCCGTGGGCCACATCCAGCAGGCAGGCGACTATGTGGAAAGCTGGCAGCCCCATCCCATGCACCCCGCCGCGCTGCAAGCATCGCGTGCGATTGCCAAGGCCGTGACGGACGATCTGGGTGGCTTGGGACTGTTTGGTGTGGAGCTGTTTGTGAAGGGCGAGCAGGTCTGGTTCAGCGAAGTGTCGCCCCGTCCGCACGACACGGGCTTGGTCACGCTGTGTACGCAGTGGCAAAGTGAGTTTGAATTGCACGCCCGCGCCATTTTGGGGCTACCTGTGGATGCCAGTTTGCGCAACCCCGGTGCCAGCGCCGTGATCTATGGCGGCCAAGATGCCGAAGGCCTGGTGTTTGATGGGGTCGATGCGGCGCTGGCCATTCCCGGCACCGATTTGCGCCTGTTTGGCAAACCCGAGAGCTTTGTCAAACGCCGCATGGGGGTGGCCTTGGCGCGCGCTGCGGATGTGGAGCAGGCACGTAGCAATGCCAAGCTGGCAGCCAGCAAGGTGTTGCCGAAAAAGCTTTAAAAATTAGAGCTGCTAGCGCTTGCTGGGCAAGCGCTAGAGGCTAAAAAAGCTCATGAAATGTGCGTCGATGAAAAAAGCCACGGCTTCAGAATGAAGTGGTGGCTTTTTTGCGAGGCGGTGCGCGCTTACGGGAAAGTCGCTGCTTTGGGGGCAGGCACAGGCTCTGCACTGGATTGCGGGGCCGTCGGTGTGGCTTGGTAGAGCTTTTCGGCTGGTACAGGCGTTCCCATGCGCCAACGGCGCACCACACGCTGGAAGATCAGCGAGTTGGGGATTTGAATCATGGTGCCGGGCTCGGCCGCCGTGGCATCTTCCAAGGTGGTGTAGAGCAGATTGATATCGCACACCCGGCCCAGAGCGCCGGGTTTCTCGGCGGTATCGAGCACTTCAATGTGATCGCCCACGCGAAATGGGCCGACGGTGAAAATCAGGAAGGCGCAAAACAGGTTGGACAGCACGCTCCACGCCGCAAAAAAGGCCACGGCACCCACGGTGGCAAAGCCCGTAAAGGCCGACCACAGCACGCTGGCGGAGACGCCCAGACGCTCCAAAATCAGCAGCACCGAGCCGGCAATGATGAGCCAACGCACCACGGCATTGATGGGCATCAGCAGCTCATGCGGAAACTCATAGTGGGCGCTGGCGCGCTTGATGACACGCTTGAACAAGCGGTGCAGCAACCAAGCAACGAAAACGATCAGCAAAATTTGCAGCACAGGGACGGCAATTTCCAGCCATTCCTGCATCCAGACAGGCAGGCGGGTGCGCAGGCTTGAGAAACGATCAATTAATGTCACAAAAGCGGTTCCTTGTTTTTCAAAGGCAAGGGGAAAGTCATAAAGGCAAAGGGCACCCCAAGGTGCCCCAGAAAGACAAGTACGGCGCAAAGGCTAACGCATGCGCAGCTGCTCAATGGTATCCATCTGCATTTCAAAGCTGAAAAAACGGTTTCTACCTTCGGTTTTTGCGGCATACAGGGCGTGGTCTGCGCGCATGATGAGACTTTCTTCGTCCGTATTCTCGTCCGGAATGCAGGTGGTAATGCCTCCGGAGAGTGTGACAAATGGCGAGACGCTGCTATCCGGATGTGCCATGGCGCGCTTGTTCAGCATGCTGCACAGTGCGCGGGCAAAGGTCATGGCGCCCGAGCGCGGTGTGTTGGGCAGCACCAAGGCAAATTCTTCACCGCCATAGCGCGTGGCGACGTCGCGAGGGCGTACGCAGACATCCCGGAGCAGGCGTGCCACTTCGCGCAAGCATTCGTCACCCGCAAGGTGACCCAGGCGGTCGTTGTAATTTTTGAAGAAATCCACATCGCACAGCATCAACGTCAGCGGCTGCTGTTCGCGCCGGGCGGCGTGAATTTCGGAGTGCAGCAGCCGCTCCAGACCTCTGCGGTTGGTCAAGCCGGTGAGTGCATCAATTTCCACCATGTGGTTCAGGCGCTGGTTGGCCAGTCGCAGTTCGGCTGACATGCTGACCAAGCGTCGGCGCATATCCAGCAAGCGTTGCATGGCGCGCAGCTTGGCCATCAGTACGATGGGCTTGACGGGTTTGACCAGGTAGTCGTCCCCCCCGGATTCAATGCCTTGCCAGACATCCAGGTCGTTGTCCAAACCGGAGAGAAAGATGATGGGCGTCCAGTCACCATTCTCGCTTTCGCGAATGCGGCGCGCGACCCAGTAGCCACTGTTTCCGGGCAAGCGAATGTCAAGGAGCACCAAATCAGGGCGGTGCTGCTGAAAGAGCGCGACGGCACTTTCCGCGTCCGAGGCCTGGATGACCTCGGTGACACCGCTGTGCTGCAGCTCATAAGCCAAAGCCATGCGCACGGAGTTTTGGTCATCCACCACCATGACCCGAATGTTCTGAATACCCTGGCCCGCCAGGTGGGTGGTGCCAGCGGCAAGGCCTTGGTTGTCCAAGGTGGTGGGGTGTTCGTCTGGGGAATGCATAGGAACCAGCGAAAAATGTGCGAAGAAGTAGGCAGTTTGGCGAGATTCCGCAGGAAAACAAAGCAAAAAAAAGTGTACTCCGCCGAAGCGGGGTACACCTGTGATCTGACGCAGGGAATGTGCGTTAGATTTGTTCGCGGCGCAGGGCTGGGAACAAGATCACGTCGCGGATGCTGGCGCTGTCGGTCAGCAGCATCAGCAGGCGGTCAATACCGATACCGCAGCCGCCGGTGGGGGGCATGCCGTATTCCAGAGCGCGCACAAAGTCGTGGTCAAAGTACATGGCTTCATCGTCGCCGCTGTCCTTGGCTTCCACCTGGGCGTTGAAACGGGCAGCTTGGTCTTCGGCGTCGTTCAGCTCGGAGAAACCATTGCCGAATTCGCGGCCGGTGATGTACAGCTCAAAGCGCTCGGTCACTTCGGGGCGCTCGTCGTTGGCGCGTGCCAGCGGCGAAATTTCGGTGGGGTGCTCCATGATGAAGGTGGGGTTCCACAGCTTCTCTTCCACCACTTCTTCAAAGTACAGCACTTGCAGGCTGGCCAAAGAGCGGGTGGACAGCTTGTCTTTCTCTTCATTCATGCCCAGCTTCTTCAGCGCGTTGGTCAGCCAGTCGCGGTTGGTCACGTTGTCACCGGCTTCGGTGTACTTGACGATGGCTTCTGGGATGGTCAGGCGCTCGAAAGGCTTGGTCAGGTCGACGGGCTTGCCACCGTAGGTGCATTCCAGCGTGCCCACGGCCTTCATGGCGGCGTCGCGCACCAGTTGCTCGGTGTAGTCCATCAGGTCCTGGTAGTTCCAGTACGCCGCGTAGAACTCCATCATGGTGAACTCGGGGTTGTGACGCACCGAGATACCTTCGTTGCGGAAGTTGCGGTTGATTTCAAACACGCGCTCAAAGCCGCCGACGATCAGGCGCTTCAAGTACAACTCCGGGGCAATGCGCAGGTACATCTCTTGGTCGAGCGCGTTGTGGTGCGTGACGAAGGGCTTGGCGTTGGCACCACCGGGGATGGGGTGCAGCATTGGGGTTTCGACTTCCAGGAAGCCGTGTTGCACCATGAAATCGCGGATACCGGCCACGGCCTTGGAGCGCGCGACAAAGCGGGTGCGCGCCTCTTCGTTCATCATCAGATCAACGTAGCGCTGGCGCACCTTCTGTTCGGGGTCTGCCATGCCGTGGAACTTGTCGGGCATAGGGCGCAGGCTCTTGGTGAGCAGGCGAATCTTGGAGGCTTTGATCGACAGCTCGCCGGTCTTGGTCTTCATCAGCGAGCCTTCGACGGCGATGATGTCTCCCAAGTCCCACTTCTTGAAGTCGGCATACACCTCTTCACCTACGGCGTCGCGGGTGATGTAAGCCTGAATGCGGCCGGTAGCGTCTTGCACGGTGGCAAAGCTGGCCTTGCCCATGACACGCTTGAGCATCATGCGACCTGCTACGGAAACGGTCAGGCCTTCGGCTTCCAGCGCTTCGGCTTCTTTCTCGCCGTGGGCTTGCACCAAAGGCAGCGCGCGGTCAGCGGGCTTGAAGTCGTTGGGGAAAGCCACGCCGCCGTGGGCCTTTGCGGACTCGCGCAAAGCTTTCAGTTTTTCGCGGCGCTCAGCGATCAGTTTGTTTTCGTCTTGCGGGGCTGCGGGTTCTGCAGCAGGGGTGTTTTGTGGTTCAGACATGGTTGAGCGCAGCGCAAAGGCTGTAAGACTTGCCAAAACCGTGCATTTTAGTTTTTTTGCGCTGCTTCGGCATGGCTGGGTAGCAATCTCGGCACTTTCAGTGTGAAAGACGCTGGCAGGTGTTGATGAATCACTAAAAAGTGAGCTTTAAGCGATTGAATTTAAAGCATTTGTAGATGAAATTTATTGGAAAGCTTTAATCTGTAAACGCTGGATGCTATGTTTTTATGTGATGCTGCGGCACGATGCCTGCACCTTCCAGCGCATCGGTGATCAGCTCCAGGCGCAACAAGGGGCTGTCCAGTTCCAGCAGTTGCAGCTGAAGCTGTTCGGACATTGGGAACAGTTCACACCAGCGATTGGCCACCCAGCCGCAGTCTGCAAATTGCTGTTCTGTGGCCTGCTCCAGATGCGGCAGTGACAGGTTGTGCAGCACATGGCGCAAGGCCAAGGCTGCGTGCTGCAAGTCTGCAGGGATGGGGGTGGCAGTGTCGCCCGGCAGCAGCGTGACATCGGCCACCCACAGGCCGCTGGAGAGTTTGCGCGAGGTGGTGATGCGAAAGCGGTCTTTGCCCGTGCATTGAATCAGCTCCAAACCCGAACTCAGGGGGGCGACCGAATCAATATGTGCCAAGGTGCCGAGTGGGTGAAAGCGCTCATCAGGGGCGTGGCTGCTTTGTACTTCAGTGCCGCTGAGCAGGGTGACGACACCAAATGGCGCACCTTGCTCACGGCAGCAACGCACCATCATGCGATAACGTGGCTCAAACACCCGCAAAGGCAGTGCACCGCCGGGAAACAACACCGTGTGCAGCGGAAAAATGGGCAGAGAAACCAGTGTCAGCGGAGAAGTCATGGTCGATAGCAGCAATACGCTTAGCTATGATGGATTGCAGTGCATGAGGGCTTGCGTAGGCTGAGACCGCGCAGCCCTGCATGTGGGGTGTTTTTATTCACGTAGTGATTCAACCTTTTCGGACTCCATGATCGTTCAAATTCTTCAATTTCTGCTGGAGGTGGCTTGTGGCCTGGTGGCAGGAGCCTGTTTGCTGCGCCTGTACATGCAGGCGCAGCGTATTCCCTTCAACAACCCGGTGGGCAAGCTGGTGTTTGCGCTGTCTGACTGGCTGGTGATGCCGCTGCGCAAGCTGGTGCCCAGCCGTACGCAGTACGACCTGTCGAGTCTGCTGGCTGCGGTTTTGGTGATGCTGGTGCAATACCTGCTGCTGTGGCTGCTGATAGGTGCAGTCGGCAATCCGCTGATGGTGTTGGTGCTGGCCCTGTTTGGTTTGCTGCGCATGGCGCTCACGGGGCTGATTGGCATTTTGATTGTGTATGCCATCTTGTCGTGGGTGCAGCCACATTCGCCGATTGCCGGCATCTTGCACCGCTTGAGTGAGCCGGTGCTGCGCCCGCTGCGCAAAGTGATTCCATTGGTGGGCGGGGTGGATTTGTCGGCGCTGGTGGCCATCATTGCTTTGCAGGTGATGCAGATGATGCTCTCGCACATTCAGTTCAGCCTGCTGACCGGGATGACCGCGGTGGCGTACTGATACTGATGCACGGCTGCGCTCTGGCGCAGAGCACAAAAAAAGGCTCCTGTTCAGGAGCCTTTTTTGTGAAGCTGTACCGCGCAGTGCTTAGTCTTGCACCACTGCGTCAGCAGGCAGACGTTGCAGCATGGCCAATGTGGTGGCCACGGTGTCGCGCAACTCGCGGCGATCCACGATCATGTCAACAGCGCCCTTGTCTTGCAGGAACTCCGAACGCTGGAAGCCTTCGGGCAGTTTGACGCGCACGGTGGTTTCAATCACGCGAGGGCCTGCAAAGCCGATCAGTGCCTTGGGCTCGGCCATCACGACGTCGCCGACGAAGGCGAAACCGGCCGACACGCCGCCCATGGTGGGGTCGGTCAGCACGGAGATGTAAGGCAGGCCCTTCTTGGCCAGACGGGTCAGCGCGGCATTGGTCTTGGCCATTTGCATCAGCGACAGCAAGCCTTCTTGCATGCGTGCACCGCCGGTAGCGGTAAAGCACAGGAAAGGCACTTTTTGCTCGATGGCGGTTTCGACGCCGCGCACAAAGCGCTCGCCCACCACAGAGCCCATGGAGCCGCCCATGAAGTCAAATTCAAAGCAGGCCACCACCATTTCGATGCCCTTGACCGCACCACCCATGACGATCAAAGCATCGGTTTCTCCGGTGTTTTCCAGTGCTTCTTTCAGACGCTGGGGGTATTTGCGGCTGTCTTGGAATTTCAGCGGGTCAACGGGGATGACCTCTTGACCAATTTCATAGCGGCCTTCGCCGTCCAGGAAGTGATTCAGACGGGCGCGTGCGCCAATGCGGTGGTGGTGACCACAGGTGGGGCATACGTTCTGGTTGCTCTCCAGATCCGTCTTGTACAGCACCGATTCGCAGCTGGGGCACTTGACCCACAGGCCTTCGGGGATCTGCTGTTGGCGATCCTTGGGTTCGGTTTGCTGAATTTTGGCAGGCAGGAGTTTTTCAAGCCAGGACATACGGTTTCCTCTTTAAGGCAGTCTCACTTGGCCCCCCACGCAACGGTAGCGGGCCAAGGGGCGCATTATGCATCCATCGTTTTGCGCACACCGCGCAAGAAATCAATGGCTAGTGGGACAATTTTTTCGTGGGGTTGATCTTCCAGCAATTGGATGATCTTGCTGCCAATGATGGCAGCGTCAGCGATTTGGGCGACCGCATGGGCGGTTTGACCGTCGCGAATACCAAAGCCCACACCCACGGGGATGGAGATGTGCTGTTTGATGCGGGGCATCATTTGCGCCACGGCATCCACATCCAAGGCGTTGGAGCCAGTCACGCCCTTGAGCGAGACGTAGTAGACATAGCCGCTGGCAATGCGTGCGACTTGCTGGATGCGTTCATCGGTGCTGGTGGGGGCCAGTAGGAAGATTTGGTCCATGCCCTTGGCACGCAGCTTCGCGGCAAATGCTTCGGACTCTTCCGGGGGATAGTCCACCACCAAAATGCCATCGACCCCGGCTTCGGCCGCATCGTTGACGAAGGCGTCTTCACCGTGGATTTGGTCGTAGCGCTCCACCGGGTTGGCGTAGCCCATCAGCACCACAGGGGTGGTGTGGTTCTTTTGACGGAATTCACGCACATAGCCCAGCACGTGCTTCAAGCCCACGCCATTGGCAATGGCACGGTCGCCCGCTTTTTGAATGATGGGGCCGTCGGCCATAGGGTCCGAGAAGGGCACACCCAGCTCAATGATGTCGGAGCCTGCTTCCACCATGCCGTGCATCAGCGACGGGGTAATCGCGGCAAACGGAAAGCCTGCGGTCACGAAAGGAATCAGTGCCTTGCGGCCTTCGGTATTCAGTTTTTCAAATGTGGCGGCAATACGGCCTGTAGTGGGGCTCATGCGGCAGGCCCTCCCTTGACGGTCAGACCGCGCATTGAGGGGCGGTCATAGTAATCTTCACCCGACAAATCGGCCACGGTGCCGATGTCCTTGTCACCCCGGCCAGACAGGCTGACCAAGATGGATTGCTCGGGCTTCATCTCCTTGGCCAGCTTCATGGCATAGGCCACGGCGTGGCTCGATTCCAGCGCGGGGATGATGCCTTCGGCACGGCACAGATAGTGGAAGGCGTCCAGCGCTTCCTTGTCGGTAATGCCTACGTACTGGGCGCGACCAATTTCCTGCAGCCACGCGTGCTCAGGGCCCACGCCGGGGTAATCCAGGCCCGCGCTGATGGAGTGGGTCTCGAGAATCTGGCCGTTGTCGTCCTGCATGATGAAGGTGCGGTTGCCGTGCAGCACGCCCGAGCTGCCTTTTTGCAACGAGGCCGAGTGCTTGTTGGTATCCAGACCTTCGCCCGCCGCTTCCACGCCAATCAGCTTAGTAGTCTCAAACGGGATGTAAGGGTAGAAAATGCCCATGGCGTTGGAGCCACCGCCTACGCAGGCGACGACGGCGTCAGGCTGTTCGCCGGCCATCTTCAACTCCTTGAAGATTTCGGGCATTTGCGTCAGGCACTCTTCCCCGATCACGCTTTGGAAGTCACGCACCATCGCGGGGTAGGGCGCTGGGCCAGCCACCGTGCCGATGATGTAGAAGGTGTTGTCCACATTGGCCACCCAGTCACGCATGGCTTCGTTGAGCGCATCTTTGAGGGTTTTCGAGCCGGATTCCACAGGAATCACGGTGGCACCCAGCAACTTCATGCGAAACACGTTGGGGCTTTGGCGCTTCACGTCTTCCGCGCCCATATAGACCACGCACTCCAGCCCGTAGCGGGCGCAAATGGTGGCCGTAGCCACGCCGTGCTGGCCGGCGCCGGTTTCGGCAATGATGCGGGGTTTGCCCATGCGCTTGGCCAGCATGGCTTGGCCAATCA
>JAFAGF010000247.1 GCA_023422975.1 Pseudomonadota bacterium | reverse complement strand
GGCATTGGCATCATGAACATCATGCTGGTGAGCGTGACCGAGCGCACGCGCGAAATTGGTTTGCGCCTGGCGATTGGAGCGCTGGAGCGCGAGGTATTGCTTCAGTTCTTGATTGAAGCGGTGGTGTTGGCCGCCTTGGGCGGGCTAATTGGCATTGCGATTGCGGCTGTCGCTTCGGTCGGCTTGGCGCAGGTGATGCAAGTGCCCTTTATCTTCAACCCCACGGTGAACTTGCTGTCCTTTGTGTTCTCTGCTGCGATTGGCGTGGTGTTTGGTTACTTCCCTGCACGCCGTGCGGCGCAGCTCGATCCAATCGAGGCTTTGCGCCACGAATAACCCAAGGTGGTTGCCCCATAAAAAAGCCGGAGTCGCTGATGTACTCCGGCTTTTTTTATGGGGCAGAGGATGTGCGGTTTACACGGCGGAGCCCAAACGCTTGCGCATGGCAAAACCATAAGCCAAACCTGCAATCGCAGCCGCTGCAGAGGCGCCCAGAATGCCCATCTTGGCAGCAGCCAGCAATTGCGGATCGCTAAAGGCCAGGCCACCCACAAAAATGGCCATGGTAAAGCCAATCCCGGCCAGCAGACCTACGAGCAGCACACCTGGCCAAGTGACGCCTTCCGGCATTTTGCACAGGCCGGTTTTGACGGCCAAGAAGGTGGCCAGGACCACTCCGACCGGTTTGCCCAGCAGCAGGCCCGCCACGATGCCCATGGCAACGGTGGAGGGGCCTGTGGCGGCAAGGTCAACACCTCCAAACTGCACCCCCGCATTCGCGAGCGCAAAGATAGGCATCACGGCAAAGGCAACCCAGGGGTGCAGCATCATGGGCAGGCGCAATACCGGGGGAAGCAAATCGCGCTGGGCGCGGCTGGCTACATGCAGCTCTTCATACAGCACATGGGCATCAAATTGGCCCGAGCGTGCTTGAACATAGACGCGGGAGAGGGCTTGCTTTGCCTCTTCCAGTTGGTGGCGTGGAGCGGGCCGCATGGACACCGGTGTCATCAACCCCAGCACCACACCTGCGAGAGTGGGGTGAGCGCCGGTTTTGAGCAGGCCCAGCCACAGCACCGCGCCGGGGATGACGTACAGCCATGCGGAGGCAACGCCCATGCGGTTGAACAACAGCACCAGCATCAGCCCAACAAAGGCGATGCCAAAGCCGCTGTAGTCCAGACCGCCGGAGTAGAAGAAGGCGATGATCAAGATGGCGACGATGTCGTCAATGATGGCTAGCGCCAGCAAAAAGATGCGCAGCGAACCGGGAATAGATTTACCCAGCAGTGCCAGCACACCCACGGCAAATGCAATGTCGGTGGCCGTAGGAATGGCCCAACCGTTGAGCAACTGCGGATCGTTGCCGGCAATGGCCACATAAATCAGTGCTGGCACGGCGACGCCGCCGATGGCCGCAATGACCGGAAGGCTGGCTTCGCTGAGGCTGGACAAGGCACCGTTGTGGATTTCTCGGCGAATTTCCATGCCGACGACCAGAAAGAAGATGGTCATCAGCACGTCGTTGACGAAAAAGTGCAGATCGGTGTTGACCGTCCAGGTGCCGATGGTCAGTGACAGTGGAGCGTGCCAGGTGTCAAAGTAGCTTTGTGCCCAGGGGGAGTTGGCCCAGAGCAGGGCCACAGCGGCAGCGATGAGCAGCACGACGCCGCTCATGGACTCGATGTGCAGCAGCCGGCTGAAGCTGGCGCTGGCACGCTCGGTGGCAGTTTGCAGCGCAGGAATACGGTCGCTGGGGGCTGGAAACTCTGGGTGAAGGGAGGCTTGCTTGGGTGAATCCACGTATGCGCTTTCTCTTGGTTGGGGAAAGTGCCGCAGCAATCGCTTTGGCAAGCATACGCCCATGCTCAAGCAAGCACGGGGGCACCTGTGTCAGCACGGGCTGAAAGCAGGCGTGGGCGGCATGGCAAAACGGGTGCGTGTGGCACATTTGTGTGCAAGCGGCCCGACCTGCACGAAACACCTGCCATCACCACGGCATGTGGTGGGCACCCGGTGCGAAGTGTACCGAAACGTGGTTGCTGCTGAGCACGATAAATCGGGTGATGCTGCAAGGCTATTTAAAAATAAGAGCTGTTAGTGCTTGTTAAGCATGGATTTCAAAACGAAATAATGTTGAGATTAAGTATGTGCAAGCACTAGCTGCTCATCTTTTTGTGCTTGCAGATAGCAAAAAGCCCCTGAGGTTGTGGCGCTCAGGGGCTTGAAGGACTCAGTGGATGTGCTTATTTGGCCATCGAGTCTTGCAAGGCCTTCATGGGGTCTTCATCGGCCGTGTCGCTATTGGGTGCGTCTTGCTGCTGCTCCATGAATGGATTGTCAAAGTCCACAGGCGCAGGCATTTCCGCTTCCATTTGTTCGCGGATGGCATCCAGGTCGTATTCCACCTTCTCATCCAAGCCGCTGGAGACAATGCCAGGGAAAGCAATGATCAGGCCCACCATCAGCAGCTGGATACACAGGAACGGAATTGCGCCCTTGTAGATCTGCATGGTGGTCACGGGCGCAATACGCTGCTTGGTGATCTTGTCGGTGTACTCTTTTTCAGGCGCGACCGATCGCAGGAAGAACAGCGCAAAACCAAACGGTGGGTGCATGAACGAAGTCTGCATGTTCACCGCCAGCAGCACGCCAAACCAGATCAGGTCAATGCCCAGCTTGTCGGCCACGGGGGCCAGCAAGGGCACCACGATGAAGGACAGTTCAAAGAAATCCAGGAAGAACGCGAGGAAGAACACCATCACGTTCACCAAGATCATGAAGCCCAGTTGGCCGCCTGGCAGGTCTGCCAGCAGGTGTTCTACCCACAGCGGGCCGTCTACACCCTGGAAGGTCAGGCCAAACACCGTAGCACCGATCAGGATGAACAGCACAAAGCACGACAGTTTGGTGGTGCCCACCAGAGCCTGGCGCAGCAACTGGTAGTTCAGACGTTTACGGCTGATGGCCAGAATAATGGCTCCCAGCGCACCCATGGCGCCACCTTCGGTTGGGGTTGCAATACCCAGGAAGATGGTACCCAGCACCAGGAAGATCAGCAGCAATGGTGGGATCAGCACAAAAGTGACTTTTTCAGCCACGTGCGACAGCAGACCCAGGCGAGTGATGCGGTTGATGGAGGCTGCCACAAAGGCCAGCGCTACGCCAAAGCACATCGCAAATACGATGGTTTCGTCCTTGGCGACTTTTTCCACCACTTCACCAGTGAACCAAGTGTGGATGGTGGCCATGTTCTGTGCCGCGTAAATCGATACGCCCACGCACAGCACCGTCAGCACCAGCAGCGATGTCAGGCCGTTGGAGCCATCTTTTTCCTTGAGGCTGCGCGCTTCTGGGGGCAGGGCAGGCACCATCGAGGGCTTGAAGATGGCAATGGCGAAAATCATCAGCATGTACATGCCAACCAGCATGAAGCCGGGGATGAAAGCGCCCTTGTACAGGTCACCCACGCTGCGGCCCAACTGGTCTGCCAAGATGATGAGCACCAGCGACGGCGGAATGATCTGCGCGAGCGTGCCCGAGGCTGCAATCACGCCCGAGGCAATACGGCGGTCATAGCCGTAACGCAGCATGATGGGCAAGGAGATCAAGCCCATCGAGATCACCGAGGCTGCAACCACACCGGTCGTGGCGGCCAGCATGGCACCCACCAAGATCACAGCAATGGCCACGCCACCACGGATGGGGCCAAACAACTGACCCACGGTGTCCAGCAAGTCTTCGGCCATGCCGCTGCGTTCCAATATCAACCCCATCAGGGTGAAGAACGGAATTGCAAGCAGCGTTTCGTTTTGCATGATGCCGTAGATGCGCAGTGGCAGTGCCTGCATCAACGCTTCGGGCAAGACCCCCAACTCAATGCCAATAAAGGCAAAGAACAGGCCACAAGCGCCCAGACTGAACGCCACCGGGAAGCCCAGCAGCAAGAAGCAGATCAGACCCGCGAACATGATCGGGGCCATATTGTTTGCAATGAATTCCATAGCTATGTCTCCCTCCGCGGTCAGGCGCTCTTGACGCCGGTGCGTGCGGCTTCTTCTTCTGCCTTGCGGATGGCTTCAGCCAACTCTTCTTCGGCAGACTTGGCCACGATTTTGACGGTCGGGTCTTCGATCAACCCCATCAAGAAGGCAATGCGCTTGATGAGCTCCGACAAACCTTGCAGCAGCAACAGACCAAAGCCCAAAGGCATCATCAGATATACGGGCCAGCGGATCAGGCCGCCAGCATTGCTGGACATTTCGCCGGTATTCCAAGCTTGCAAAAAGAACGGGATGCCGTAGTACAGCACCAGTGCGCACATGGGGGTCAGGAAGAGCGTGAAGCCCAGTACGTCGATCCACACGCGGGTGCGCAGTGACAGTCTGGCATTGATGACATCTACTTTGACGTGTTCTTTTTCGAGCAAGGTATAGCCCGCAGCCAGCAAAAACGATGCGGCAAAGAAGTACCACTGCACTTCCAAGAAAGCGTTGGAGCTGGTGTGGAATACCTTGCGCACCACCGCGTTCACGCCGCTGATGATGGTTGCTGCAAGAATGAGCCAGATGACGTATTTGCCGACCCAGGCGTTCAGCCGGTCGATCCCCTGAGAGAGCCGTAAAAGTGCTTGCATGGTGTCTCCAAAAAGCGCGGTATGTGCCGCAGGTTCAGCACATGGCGTGTGGCCACCGCTGCCCTACAGACTTGTAGGAATGCACAGTCGCGCGATTCTACGGAGCGGCCTAAACACTTGCTGACGGCTTTGTGACGAACAAATAAAAAATCAGCACTTTTGATGTATTTTTTGCTGTAAATAGAGGGTTTTTACTAGGTGATGTGGGTGGTCTGTATTTGATCTTGCGCATTGCGCAAGCAATTTTTTGACCACCACGACAGGCGCTCATGTAAGAGGCCGATATCGCCGCTGCCCGTGCAATCATGGCCACCCAAGGCCTGCATGCTTTGGTGCCATGCGGGAGAGCGCAGCATGCTGCACAGCGCTTGCATCGCAGGGTGCTGCAGCAAGTTGGCATGGCAGACCAGCAGGTCGTGCTCTTGACACAGTGGAACAAAATCCAAGCCTTTGGCGATGGCAGCAGAGGCAATGCCAAGCCCTACATCGGCTTGCCCTTGCGCAACTGCTTGGGCGACGGCGTTATGGCTGGGTTCTTCATCGTCAAAACCCACGATGTCTTCGGGGTGCAGGTGGGATTGCGCCATCAAGTCAGCCAATACAACGCGGGTGCCTGTCCCCAGAGGGCGGTTGACAAACTGTGCCTTGCGTTGGGCAACGTCTTGCAAGCTCTGCAGCTGCAGTGGGTTGCCTGCGGCCACAATCAGCCCTTGCGCGCGGCGCCCCAAGCGGATGCAGCGGTGCTGTACCACGTCAAGCAACGGTTGATAGATATGGGCCGACATCGAGTGTTTGCCCGCTGCTTCCAGCACGTGGAAGCCAGCCAGTGCTGCCCGGCCTTCATTCAATGCGCGCAAGGCATCGACACTGACGCAAGGCGTCAGGTCCAAGTGCACCGCTAGAGTGCCTTGTGTGCTGGCAAACTGACGCAGCACACTGTAGGCACTGTCATAGCTGGCATGCAACGAGAGCACGGGGGTGTGCTCGTCATAGTTCAGCGCAAAGCTGCGCTCCAGTTCCGCTTGGATAGCTTCAATGTGTGGTGCCAAGCGTGCCTGAGCCTGGCGTTCCGTGAGCAGCAGGCGCTGGCCGAAGGGGCTGAGCTGTGCGGTATGGCCCTTGCCCCACAAAATCACTTCACGTCCCAGCTGTGCCTCCCACTTTTTGAGTGAGCCCCACACATGGCGGTAGGACAGCTGCAAGGCACGTGCTGCACCAGAAATAGAGCCTTCTTGCGCAATGGCTCCCAACAAGGCCAGCAAAGGGTGGTGGATGACGCTGCTCGAGGGTGTCTCTTGCAGAGTGTAGTGAAGTTGGATGCGTTGCACGGGGAGGAGGGCGATCAAAACTTGGAACAAGGGTTGCCACCATAGCGGCAAGTGCGTTCACAGTCAGGAGAAACCTCATGTTTATCCTGCAATTGGGTGATTGCTGTAACCGTGAATTCAGCGCAGCGGCGAGGTTCGCAACTCGCGCAGCGGGTGTGCGGCTTACAAGAAATAGTTTTAAAGCCCCAAGTGCTCTTTTTCTACATGGCGCAAAACGCCTAGGCATGCATCTTCAATCAGGTCGAGCACGTGCTCAAAGCCTTGGTCGCCACCGTAATAAGGGTCGGGCACAACAGCGCTGCGCATTGCATTGCAGAACTCGGTGAGACGGTGCAGTTTGTGGCGCTCGGTGGGAGGGCACAAAGCCTGTGCTCGGGCCATGTTTTCGTGATCCATGACCAGCACCAAGTTGTTGTGGGTGAAGTCTTCGCGTGTCAGTTGACGTGCACGCAGATCACTCAGGTCGTAGCCGCGCAGCAAGGCGTGCTTCTGGCTGCGGCGGTCAGGGGCTTCGCCTGCGTGGTATGCATGGGTTCCGCAGGAGTCAACGCTGAACCACTCGCTCCAGCCACGAGCTTGCACCATGCTGCGCATGACGCCGTGGGCACTGGGGCTGCGGCAAATATTTCCCATGCACACCATCAATACGGCATAAGGGGCAGGAATCGGTAAGGTGGTCATGAGCAATAGAAGATGAGCAGGGCGAACAGCTGCCGCAGTTGGTGATGTGCATGGGGTAGGCAACCAGCAGGCGTGATCTGCCAAAGTACAGATTCGTATCGGCGCTGAAGTTAGCGTTCAGCATCTTGTGACCGCAGTACGCAAGAAGCAAGTATGCGTAATTCTTCTGGCAGGTAGCTGCTTTTGCGGGGAAAGGACTTTGCAGGTCTGGTGCTGAGACGATGAGAGAGCCGCTGAAAAGGAGGGTGTGAGCAGATCTTTGCAGGGATTGTGCATACAAATGTAAAAAAAAATAGGTTTTCAAAATCGCTGGGATTAGCATCAAAAAAATTCCTTTCTAGCCGTGTGTAG
>JAFAGF010000158.1 GCA_023422975.1 Pseudomonadota bacterium | reverse complement strand
CCGTGCGCTCGGCGTGCGGGGCGTTGTTGCCGGGGGGCGTATCGGTGGGCACTTGCACCAGTGCCTGCAGAAATTGCACCTGCTCGTCAAAGTGCTGGTCAACCCACGCATCCAATGCGGCGTAAGTGGCTTGGCGGTCTTGGTTCATCGTTGTCTCTTTTTGTTTGTGATTTAGGAGGTGGCCAGTTGCTGCAGCACGTGGCTGAAAGCATCGACGGCCAGTTGCATGTCATCGCTGGTCGTTGCCTCCAGCGGGTTGTGGCTGATGCCGCTGTTCAGGCCGCGTGTGAACAACATCGCCTGCGGCATGATTTCGTGCAGCTTCATGGCATCGTGGCCCGCGCCGCTGGGCATGCGCAGCAGAGGCACACCCAAGGCTTGCACGGCGTTTTCCCACAGGGTTTGCAGGGCGGGGGCGCTGGGTGCAGCGGCGGCCTTCATGGCCAGCTCGGTCTTGTATTGCAGGCCGCGGCGCTGGGCAATTGCTTCCAGCTGGGCAAGCACGTCGGCCACCATGGCGTCACGCTGCGCATCGGTGGGGGCGCGCATGTCCATGCTGAAGGCACATTTACCGGGCACCACGTTGATGGAGCCGTTGGGCACTTGCAGCATGCCAATGGTGGCGACGCTGTCACCGTCTTGGAGGGCCCGCTCTTCCATGTACAGGGCCAGTTCGGCCACGCCCAATGCGGCGTCACGGCGGCGGTTCATGGGGGTAGTGCCCGCGTGGCTGGCGGTGCCAATCATTTCGCACACATAGCGCACACCGCCGTTGATGGAGGTGACCACGCCCAGCGGAATGTCGAACTCATTGAGCACAGGGCCTTGTTCGATGTGTACTTCGATAAAGCCCAGGTAGTCGGCCGCATCGCGCTGCAGTTTGGGGATGTCGTCAATGCACAGGCCTGCGTGCTGCATGGCTTCGCGCATGGTGATGCCATCAGCATCTTTTTGATCCAGCCATTCAGGCTTGAAGTCACCAATCAGCGCGCCTGACCCCAGGAAGGTGGCCTTGTAGCGTTGGCCTTCTTCTTCGGCAAAGCCCACCACTTCGATGCCAAACGGCAGGCGCTTGCCTTGGCGGTGCAGCTCACGCACGCAGGCCATCGGCACAAAGATGCCCAAGCGCCCGTCGTACTTGCCGCCGTTGCGCACGGTGTCGTAGTGACTTCCGGTCAGCAGGTATTTGCCGCTCTTGTCGGCAGGGTGGTAACGGCCCACCACGTTGCCGACGGCGTCGATCTCGATGTCGTCAAAGCCGCAGTCGCGCATCCAGTGGCTGATGCGCTGGGCGCAGGCACGGTGGGCGTCTGTCAGGTAGGTCACGGTGAGTTGGCCTTTTTCGGCGTAGCCCGGCTCGCTGTGCTGGGCCAGTTTTTCCTGCCAGTCCCACACGTCGTTACCCAACGTGGGCTCATAGCCAAACTTGTCGTTCAGGCGAATCTCGGCAATGCGGTGGATGTTGCGAATCGCCTCGGCGCGCTCATAGTCCGGATGGTTGTGCAGGCGGCGTGCAAAGGTGGCAATGATTTCCTGCTTGAGCAAGCCGGTGCCACGCGGGCCGCGCACGGCCAAGATGAAGGGGAAACCAAAGCGTGCGTTGTAGTCCGCGTTGAGTTGCTGGATTTGTGCAAACTCTTCGGGGGTGCAGGCGGTCAGTCCTGCCTTGTTTTGCTCGTTGGTGGATTCGGCCGTCAGTGTGTTGCTGACCATGGCCTTGCCTGCCAGCTCCGGGTGGGCGCGGATCAAATCCAGCTGCGGCTGCACACCGGCCTTTTCCAGCACTTGCACCATGGCGTGCTTGAGGTGGGCGAGCGATTTGAATGGGCGCTGTGCCAAGGCCGCCTCGGCAATCCAGGGCGAATGTTCATACAAGCCATCCAGCAGTTGCACCGCGGTGGCGGTATCGGCGGCATTGAGTTGTTCCAAGGTCAGGGCCATGGTGCTTCCTATCTAAAAAGAGAGCTGCTAGCGATTGCTGGATAAGCGCTAGAGGCTTGTTTTATTGAAAACGATCACTCACAGCGCGGGCGCTGGAAAACGCTGCGCCCAGTGGCGGGCAATGTCGATGCGGCGGGCCACCCAGACCTGGTCGTGCTGCTGGATGTGGTCCAAAAAGCGCTGCAGCGCCGTGATGCGCCCGGGCTTGCCCAGCAGGCGGCAGTGCATGCCAATGCTCATCATCTTGGGGGCGTTGTCGCCGCTGGCATCGCCTTCGGCGTACAGCGCATCGAAAGTGTCTTTGAGGTACTGATAGAACGGGTCTGCGTGCGAATAGCCTTGGGGCAGGGCAAAGCGCATGTCGTTGCAGTCCAGCGTGTAGGGCACGATGAGTTGCTGGTGTTCGCTGCCATCGGTTTTGCGCACGGTCATCCAAAACGGCAGGTCGTCGCCGTAGTAGTCGCTGTCGTAGGTGAAGCGGCCATCATCGGCCACGATGCGATGGGTGTTGGGGCTGTCGCGGCCGGTGTACCAGCCAAGGCCGTGGTCACCGTCATGGCCGTACAGCTCGCCAAAAATTTCCATGCACTGCGCCATGTGGGCGCGTTCAACCGCTTCGGGCACGCCCTGGTAGTGGATCCATTTCAGACCGTGGCAGGCCACCTCATGGCCCAGCTCGGCAAAGGCTTGGGCTACCTCGCGGTGCTTTTGCAAGGCGGTGGCCACCCCAAACACGGTCAGTGGCAGGCCGCGCTTTTCAAATTCGCGCAGGATGCGCCACACGCCCGCGCGGGAGCCGTACTCATAAATGCCTTCCATGCTCATGTGGCGCTCAGGGTAGGCCGCAGGGTTGAACATTTCAGACAGAAACTGCTCGCTGGCCGCATCGCCGTGCAGCACGCAGTTTTCACCGCCTTCTTCGTAATTCAGCACAAACTGCACCGCCACACGCGCTTGACCGGGCCACTGGGGATGGGGCGGGGTGCGGCCGTAGCCAATCAGGTCACGGGGGTAGGGGGCGCAGGCGTTGTAAGTCATGGGAATCTACGAATCAGGCAAAAGGCAGAGCTTCAGAGGGTGACGCTGGACAGCGCCATGGATAAATCGTTGGTCGGCATATCGCGGTCAAAGGTCAGCCCTTGTTCCACATGCTCCAGGTGCTCCTGCATCAGGAGCACGGCGGTGTCTTCGTCTTTGGCGGCCAGGGCGGCCACGATGGCTTCGTGCTCTTCGTGCGAGTGCTCGGCGGCGCTGGTGCTTTGGTACATCAGCGTGATGAGGGCGCAGCGAGAGATCAAGTCACCCAGAAGCTGCGCCAGCACGTGGTTGCCCATTTGCTCGGCCATGACCACGTGGAAGTCGCCCAGCAGCTCGGTGCGCTGGCCTACGTCGTTGCGGTCCATGGCCTTTTTCTCGGCGGCAATGTGGTGCTTGAGGGTTTTGATCTGCGCGGGTTTGACTTGGCGCACAAAGGCGCGCGTCATTTCGGTCTCCAGCATGCGGCGCACGGCAAACACCTGCTTGGCTTCGTCAACCGACGGCGTGGCCACAAAGGCGCCGCGCGCAGGGGCCAACGTGACCAGCCGGTTTTGCGACAGCTGGAACAAAGCTTGCCTGACCAGGGTGCGCGAGACACCAAAGTGGTCGGCCAGCTTTTGCTCGGCCAACTTGGTGCCGGGCAACAGCTTGTGCTCAACAATGGCACGGGTCAAAGCGTCCGCAATGGCGCTGGTGGAGGATGTTTCCATAGGGATCATCATAGATGCGTTTGAGCAAAAATTGTATACACTTTTGGTAAACAAGCGGTTGCGTGGCAGCTGCAGACATTAAGGAGTTACCCCATGGGCTTGAGTACCCACGTTCTGGACACCATGCACGGTTGCCCGGCAGCAGGCATGCAGGTGAAGCTGTATGTCACCGACGGTGACAAGGCCACGCTGGTCAAGGACCTGACGCTGAACCACGATGGCCGCACCGATGCGCCGCTGTTTGATAACGACAGCCTGAAAGTTGGCACGTACCGCTTGGCTTTCGATGTGGCAGGCTACTTCAAAGCAAAAGGCGTGCAACTTCCCGAGCCCAATTTTTTGAGCGTGGTCAATTTGGACTTTGGGGTGGCGCACACCGATCAGCATTACCACGTGCCGCTGCTGGTGAGCCCTTGGAGCTATTCCACCTACCGGGGGTCGTGATGTGGCAGGCTGTCGCTGAGTGCGCATAACGGCGCTCACACCGCAATAAAGAGAGCGGCTTGCGCTCGATGTGCAATGGTTTCAGGTGCTTTGGTGTCTGAAACTGTTGAAGCATCAGCGCAAGCCGCTCTTGTTTTTGAAAATTTCTGTGCTTAGCCGCCTTCCAGCTGCCCTTCCGACAAGGTATTGAGCTGAAAACGCCCGGAGCGGTCCCACAACCAAGTGTCGGTATAGCTGACGCTGCCCGCACCAGTGGGCGGAAATGGTGCAGCAGCACGCACCAAGCGCTCAATTTCACGCACCACTTCGGGGGCGTGGCTGGGTTTGCGCATCCAGTTCAGGCGCTGGATCTGGCCGCTGCCACTGAGGCTGATCTCCAGCACACCCACGGCATACAGCATGGCAGGCAGCTTGCCGCGGTAAATGCGCGAGGCATAGCGCTGGTAGAGGTGGTTAGCGGCTTTGCGCTCGTAAGCGGCGGAGGCAGGGCGGCCCTTGCTGGGCAGCGTGATAGGGACGCCGCAGGCGGTGAGTGCCGCAGCGGCACTGGCTGTCAAGCCAGCCAACAGCCATTGGCGGCGCGTTGCTGAGGCGGTCAGGGGGTGAGGGTGGGTGTGCATGGCACCAGATTACTGCGCAGGCGCTGGGCCGTGGTGCTGCACCATGTGCGCTTGTTGTTGTAGGCCGTTGTGCCGCAGGCGGCCTAACCGCACAAAACCGTAGCGCAGGCACAGTGCAATCGCGGCATGGTTGCTGCTGAGTACGCCCAACTGCACTTGTTGCAGCCCTTGCATGCTGCGTGCGTGGGACAGTGTGCGGGCCAGCATGGCATGGGCAATACCCTGGCCGCGGAAGGCTGGTGCGACATACACGCCCCAAATTTCGGCCTTGTGCGCCAGCTTCAGCGGTTGGTGACGCTGCAGCCCCATGGTGGCAACCAGCTGATCGTTGTGCCATGCGCCGATCGCCCAGCTGTCTGGGCTGGGGCAAATACCTTGCGCCACGGCATCCAGTGGCATGTCGGCCTGCTCTTCGGGGGATGAGAAGAAGGCTGCGGGGTGTGCCTGCAGGGCTTGCAGGCGCAGCGTTTGGAAGGCGGCTGCATCGCTGGGTGCAAAGGTGCGCAGCACACAGGGCGGCGCGGGCTTAGCCGCCATCGCGCTGGCCTTCGGTCAAGGTGTCCAGCTGGAACTGCCCGGACTTGTCCCACAGCCAAGTGTCGGTATAGGTCACATAGCCCAGCTTGCTGGCAACCGGAAAGGGCGCGGCAGCGCGCACGGTGCGCTCAATTTCGCGAATCACTTCCGGGGCGTGGCGGGGCGCGCGCATCCAGTTGAAGCTGCGTACCTGGCCCTTGCGGTCTAAGTTGACCTCCAGTGTGCCCACGGCATACAGCAGCGGGGGCAGCTTGCCTTGGTAAATGCGGTGTGCATTGCGTCCATACAGGTGGCGCGCCGCATCTTGGCGATAGGCGCGCGGATTGCTGGCGTTGGAGCTGCCGCTGGGTGTGGCGGCGGAGCTGTCATCCGTGCGGCTGGGAGGCTTGACGCCACAGGCGGCCAGCAATGCAACCAGCGCCGAGGCCGCACTGCCCCACAGCCAGTGGCGTTTAGGGAGGGAAGATGGGGATGCAGACTTTTCAGGCATGGTGCTAGCTTATCCTGATCTTGCTGCAGCCATGCAACGGCATGGTGTGCATGGGCAAAGTGGCAAGCCTTGTGCTTGTCACCATGTTCGAGATGCGTGCTGTATGCCTGGGGGGTGCAGTGCGCAAAGCAATGCAAAGAAATGAGGTGTGGGGTGAATGATGGGGAGCGCTTGCGGGCGTTGGCTGCGCAAGCACCGGTGTGTCTGGTTGAGGTCGTGGGCGTGCAAGGCTCTGCACCGCGCAGTGCGGGCGCTTGGATGGCGCTGCAAGGCACGGCGCTGGTGGGCACGATTGGTGGTGGTCATCTGGAGTGGGAGGCCATGCGCATGGCCCAAGCGTGGCTGCAGCAAGGCATGCCGGGCGACAGCTTCAACCAGCGCTTGGCACTGGGGCCTTCGCTGGGGCAGTGCTGCGGCGGTGCGGTGGACATGCGCTGGTCGGCCGTGCATGCCGGCAATGCGGAGGATGTAGTGGCCCGCCTGCAGCCAGCGCGTGCGCCGGTGGCGCTGTTTGGCGCAGGGCATGTGGGCCACGCTTTGGTGCGTGTGCTGCAACCGTTGCCCTTTGTGGTGCATTGGTTTGATAGCAGAGACGATGTGTTTCCCGCTCAAACCCTGCCGCAGGTGCATTGCGAGCATTCCAGCCCTGTGCATGAGGCTGTGCGTGATGTGCCTGCGCAATCGCTGGTGCTGGTGATGAGCTTCAGCCATGCGGAAGATCTGGACATCGTCAGCGCCTGTCTGCGCCGACAGCGTGAGCGCGGTGATCTGCCTTTTATCGGCCTGATTGGCAGTGCCACCAAATGGGCGGTGTTTCAAAAGCGATTGGCCGAGCGCGGTTTTAGCGCGGCAGAGATTGCCCGCATCACCTGCCCGATTGGGGTGGCCGGCGTGCCGGGCAAAGAGCCGGAGGTGATTGCCATTGCCGTGGCGGCACAGTTATTGCAACTGCGTGCACAGCAGCTTGCAGCTGCCTGACGGGGGAGTTGCTGCGATCTCGGTAGTTGCCCGGAGAGCCACTGTTTTTTTGGTTTTTGGCAACAAAAACTGCATACACTTTGACGAAAGACAGGTCGCAGCGGTGCCCAAACTGATGCTTGCATCCCAGGTGCGCGACCCCTTCTTCTGCTCAGAGCGCCCGCAGTGGTGAGCAGGTTTGATCCTTGGTAGCCCAAGTGCTATCGGAGTTGAGTGCTATGGAAAGCTATATCCTCGACTGGGCCAACCTGCTGTTGCGGTGGCTCCACGTCATTACCGCCATCGCCTGGGTGGGTTCGTCGTTTTACTTTGTGTTCCTCGACAGCAGCCTGACCCCGCCGGTCGATGAAGACCTGAAAAAACAAGGCGTCAGCGGCGAGCTGTGGGCCTTGCACGGCGGTGGCTTCTACCACCCTGTGAAGTTTGCAGGCGCACCGCCCAAGTTGCCGGAACACACACATTGGTTCTTCTGGGAAAGCTACACCACCTGGCTGTCCGGCTTTGCGCTGCTGACGGTGTCGTACCTGTGGAATGCCAACATCTATCTGGTCAACCCTGCCAACCCCGTCATGTCCAGCGGCATGGCGATTGTGGTCGCGCTGTCGTTCCTGGTGGTGTTCTGGCTGCTCTACAACGGCATCTGCCGCATCTTTGGCGAAAAAGAAGGTGGCGACGGCATCGTAGGCGCCATGGTGTTGGTGCTGGTGTGCGTGGCCTCGTACTTGGCGTGCATGCTGTTCCCTGGTCAAGCCGCGTTCTTGCTGATTGGCGCGATGCTGGCAACCTCGATGAGTGCCAACGTGTTCTTCTGGATCATTCCTGGCCAAAAGAAGATGGTGGCCTCCATCAAGGCCGGCGAGCCGGTAGACCCCATCCACGGCAAACGCGGCAAGCAGCGCAGTGTGCACAACACCTATTTCACGCTGCCCGTGCTGTTTGCCATGCTGTCCAACCACTATGGCTGGCTACATTCACATGCGCTGAACTGGCTGGTGCTGATTTTGATGATGTTCGCGGGTGCAGCCGTTCGCCAGTTCTTTGTGATGCGCCATGGTTACAAGCTGGGCCGCAACCCGCACCCTTGGAAGTACGCGGCCGTGGGCGTGGTGGTGCTGCTGGGCGTGATGGTGTGGCTCAAGCCTGTGCCCCCTGCAGTCGTGGCTGCCAACCCGGCGGTGATAGCGCCGGTGGGCCAGTCGGTGGTGCAAGGTGAGATTGAGAAAAAAGTAGAAGAATCGGCCGCTAGCCCAGTCAGTACAAGCGCAGGTAGCTATGAAAAACTGCATACCGTGATGCAGCAACACTGCGTGGTTTGCCACAGCGCCAACACGATTGCACAAAAGAATGTGAAGTTTGATACGCCGCAGGAGATCAAATCCCACGCCCAGCAGATTTACCAGCAGGTGGTATTGCTGCGCAAAATGCCGTTCGGTAACCCCGGCGCTTTGAGCGATGAAGAGCGCGCGGCTTTCAAGCAGTGGTTTGAAGGCGGTGCCCCTGCACCTTGAGTACCTGCCCCCAGCCCGACCCATGACCGCAGCCTTTGCTGCGGTTTTTTTTATGCCTGCAAACGGGGTGAAGATTAAGAAAATATGAGGTTGCGAAGGTGGTTGCTTTCGGCAAAAGGCTGATGCAGCAAGGCTTTGGCACGCACAGCAGTCAAAAAAGATTGACATGGCTCAACACATTCGGGTAGTGGCTGCGGCACAGTTCGTGACCATGTTCCACATCCCTTCATTTGATCCCTTGGCCCAAGCAGAGGTGGTTTCCGCCGGTCAACTGCTGCGCCAACGCGGTTCGCGTCCTGACTCCGTCCTGTACCTTGACAGTGGCTGCGTAGTGTTGGGTGTACGAGACGAAGGGCAGATGCGTCACCAGCTCGGTGTGGTGGAAGGCCCGGCCTGGCTGGATGCGGCCTTTGCACTGACCGGCAAGGCCTGCGGCGTTGATATGGTGACGGACTCTCGCGTCCGTCTGCGCCGCATTTCGCTGCAAGCGTTTCAGCGCAGCCTTGATGGCCTACCTGACACCGTTGCCACTTTGGTGCGTGACATGGCCCACGGCTACTGCCAGCAAACAGAAACTGCCGTCAGCCGCTTGGCCCAAGATGCTGAAGCACGCTGTGCCCAATGGCTGCTTCGTCATGCGCAGCATGCCGACAATGGCACCATGCGTGTGACGCTGAACCAGCGCAAACGCACGATTGCGGCCCAACTGGGGATTGCCCCCGAGACATTCTCGCGCGTGCTGCGCCACCTGCGTGAGCATGGCTTGATCGCGGGAACCGGCAATGTGCTGAACCTGCCACAGCCCAGTGCCCTGCAAAGCGTGGCGGGCTTGTAAGCATGCCGCAGCCCTGAGTGGAGGGGGCACAATGGAGGCCGTGAGGCCTCTTTTGCTTTTCGGTGCTTCGCTTTTTGTGCTGTCAGTGCTTGTCTGGCAAGGGTTCTACCCGTGGAAGGGCGCAGAAGTGCGTGCCTATAGTGGGGCGTGCGCAACATCTCCAACACCCTGTCTTCCTCCCGTGTGACTTCGGCATCCCGCTGGGGCGGCTTTCGCATGGCCTTGGTGGCGCAGGTGGTGCTGGTACTGGCTGCTATGTTGCTGTGCGCTTTCTTTTTGGTGCGGGCGCTGGATGCGCGCACGCAAGCGCAGTTGGTAGTGCACCAGACCCAAGAAGCGGATTTGTGGGCGCGCATGCTCACTGCGCGCATGGAAGCACACCAGCGGCTGCTCACGTCCATCGCCGAGGGCATGCACACCAGCTTGCTCGATAACCCGGCGGTGCTGGATGCCTTGATGCAGCAAGACGGCTCTATGCTGCGGCTTTTCGACAGTTTGCATGTGGCGTTGCCTGCAGGCGGTGTGACGCACCATGGTGCCGTAGGGGCGGTGACAGAGGTGGACTCACAGGGCATGGATGCATTGCGGCGCACGATTGCCGAAGGGAAGCCATTCGTTACCCATGTGCCGGCGATGGATGACAGCCAGCATTTGCGGGTGCTGCTGAGTGTGCCCATGCGGCGCGAGGACGGGCGGGTGTCGGGGGCGTTGGCGGCGATGGTGAAGCTGCCTTTGGCCGCGCTGATGCCTGATGCGGCGGCCCCACTGCGCAATGTGCAGTACATGCTGCTGGACCGGGATGGTTTGGTGCTGGCGCATTCGGACGTCATGCAACGCTGGAAAAACATCAGCAACTTGGTGGCAGGACATGAAAACGCGTGGCAGGCGCTGTCCAACCCCTCGGCAGCGAATGCAGATACCCAGCAGTGGGGGCATTTTCTGGTCAGCCGCGTGGGGCTGCCACTGCCGCAGTGGCAGGTGGTGATATGGCGCGATACCGCTGCAGACTTGCTGGTCGACCAGGGCCTGCCTGTGCGTGTATGGGTGGCTTTGGCCGCCGGCGCAGCGTTGCTGAGTGTATTGGCCGCAGCGCTGACGTGGGGCTGGCTAGCGCCTTGGCCCGGGCGCAGCGGGGCTGCATCGCCCCCCTCGCTGGATGAAGATGGTGAAGCCGCTGCCGAGCCCGGCGCGCTGGACTATGTGCAGCGCCTGTCTTTGCAAGCCGGGGCCATGGCCATGTTTGAAGCCGTGCCCTCGGCCATGCTGCTTGAGCATGAAGGACGTATTACGCTGGCTACGCCACAGGTTGCGGTCATGCTGGGGTATTTTGGCGCAGAGGCGGAGCAGCCCACGATGGCGCAGCTGTTTGAAAGCACTGCGGCTTTGGACGAGGTGCGGCACACCTTGGTCGATTTGGGAAGCTTTGAGGGGGCCATTGAACTGCGCAAAAAAGATGGCGATGTGGTGCAGGTGGACGCGCTGGCATGGATTCCGTCGCAGCTGTCTTCGGCCACCGTGTGGCGTTTGCAACTGCCGTGGCGTTTGCGGCGCAGTTTGCCACTGCCGGAAAACGAAAGCGCGTGGCGTGATGGCTTAACTGGCATGCCCAACCGCGAGGCATTTATGTGGGGGCTGCAGTCGTGGGTATCTGACAGCATGCAGACCGAGAAAACAGGGCAGCCTTCCAACCGTATGCCGACCCAGGGTTGCTTGCTGTTTGCTGACCTGGACCATCTGGGCATGATGAACGAGACCACTTCGCGCGAGATGGGCAACAAAATGCTGCGCCATGTGGGGCGCTTGATTGCCAGCTACACCCAGCCTGTCGGTAGTGTGGCGCGCTTAGGAGGCGATGAGTTTGCGGTGCTGCTGCCGGGCATCAGCTTGGCCCATGCGCAGGGGGTAGGGCAGGCGCTGTGTGATGCCGTGTGGCGCTGGCAGCCCAGTTGGGGCGGAGAGCGCCACTGGGTCAGCATCAGCGTAGGCATTGTGGCCATGGACGCGCTGCGGCACACCCCGCAGCAGGCCGTGCGTGCCGCAGATATGGCCTGCTACGAGGCCAAGCGCCGAGGCCGTTGCCAAGTGGCGGTGGGCCAGATTACGGCCCAACCCTCACTCGAGACCTGATTCGGCGGCTGCTGCTACCGAAGGCCTGCGTCTAGCGCTGTAGAGCCTGCAGCACATGCTCGGCCGTGGCCGGGGCTTGCAGCTGCACCACCCCGGTTTTGCCTTGCTGATCGCGTGCGCTGGCAATGGCGTGGCGCAGCGCCTCGTACACGCTGATGGCCAGCATGAAGGGCGGCTCTCCCACGGCCTTGCTGCCCCCCACGTTGTCTTCACGGTTGGGCTCTTGGTAGAGCTGCACCTTGAAGTGTTCGGGAATATCGCCGGTGGCCGGAATCTTGTAGGTGCTGGGGGCGTGCGTGGTCAGCACGCCCTTGTCGTTCCATACCAGCTGTTCGGTGGTCAGCCAGCCCATACCTTGGATGAAACCGCCTTCCACCTGCCCAATGTCGATGGCCGGGTTGATGCTTTTGCCCGCGTCATACAGCACATCAATGGCCAGTACCTTGGATTCGCCGGTGAGGGTGTCGATGGCCACTTCGGTGCAGGCCACGCCGTAGGCAAAGTAATAGAAGGGGCGGCCGGTCAGCGTGGTTTTGTCGTAATGGATTTTTGGGGTGCGGTAAAAACCGTCGCTCCACAGTTGAATGCGGTTGGCATACGCTTCTTTGACCACGGTGTTGAAGTCACGCGCGCCTGTTGGAGTGTGGATTTTTCCGCCCGAAAACGTGACAGCCCCTGCGCCGCAGTGGTCCAATCCAGCCACAAAGGCGGCCAGGTTGCTGCGCACTTTTTGCGCGGCGTACTGCGCGGCGCGGCCATTCAGGTCGGTGCCACTGCTGGCGGCGGTGGCGCTGGCATTGGGCACTTTGCTGGTGTCGCTGGCGGTGACTTGCACCTGCGCCAGCGGCACGCCCAGCTCGTCGGCCACGATTTGTGCCACTTTGGTGTTCAGTCCCTGGCCCATTTCGGTGCCGCCGTGGTTCACTTGCACGCTGCCGTCGGTGTAGACATGCACCAGCGCCCCGGCTTGGTTGAACAGCGTAGCGGTGAAGCTGATGCCAAACTTGACCGGGGTGACGGCCAGGCCGCGTTGCAGCACCGTGTTTTTTGCATTCCAATCCGAAATGGCTGCCAGCCTTTGCTGGTAGTGCGCTGACAGCTCTAGTTTTTGCGTCATGGGCTGCAAAATGTTGTCTTCCACCGCCATTTGGTAATGGGTGGTGGCGCGGCCGGACTGCTCATCGGCGTCGTAGTAATTGCGCTGGCGCACGGCCAGTGCATCAAGCCCCAGCGTGCGCGCAATATCACCCATGATGGTTTCAATCACGATCACACCCTGCGGGCCGCCAAAGCCGCGAAATGCGGTGTGGCTTTGGGTGTTGAGCTTGCAGCGGTACGAGGTGATGCTGACATCCGACAGAAAGTAGGCGTTGTCCGCATGGAAGATGGCGCGGTCGGCCACGGGGCCGGACAAGTCGGCGCTGAAGCCACAGTGGGCGGCCATCTGCAGCTTCAACCCGGTGATCAGCCCTTGCGCATCAAAACCCACGTCCCACTCGTAGCTGAAAGGGTGGCGTTTGCCAGTGACCATGAAGTCGTCATCGCGGTCCAGGCGCAGCTTGATGGGGCAGCCAAACTTGCGTGCGGCCAAGGCTGACCACACGGCCAAATGCCCGGCCTGTGTTTCCTTGCCGCCAAAGCCACCGCCCATGCGGCGGCATTGCACGGTGACGGCGTGGGCGCCAATGCCCAGCGCGTGTGCCACCCATTCCTGCACTTCCCCGGGGTGCTGGGTGCTGGAGTGCACCAGCCACTGGTTTTGTTCTTGCGGAATGACATAGGCGATTTGCCCTTCCAGGTAAAAGTGCTCTTGGCCACCCACTTCCAGCGTGCCTTGCAGGCGGTGGGTGGCGCGGGCCAGCCCGGCGTCGGCATCGCCGCGGCGCACATGCACGGGCGGCAGCACAAAGTTTTGCTGGGCAATGGCCGTGGCGGTGTCCAGCACGGCTGGCAGCGGTGTGATGTCGGCCTTGACTTTGCGCGCCGCACGGCGTGCAGCCATGACGCTGTC
>JAFAGF010000094.1 GCA_023422975.1 Pseudomonadota bacterium | reverse complement strand
AAGCGCGTGATGCCCGCATGGCGGAAGGCCTTGAAGCGGTCTTTCTCGAACGTGCCGGGGTTGGCCTCCATGGTGATTTCGCAGTCCGGCTCCATGCGCAAACGCGCGCGCAGGCCACCAATCAGGCGATCGATGCTTTCCGGGCTGAACAGGCTGGGTGTGCCCCCCCCGATAAACACGCTGTGCACGGTGCGCCCCCAGATCAGAGGCAAGCTGGCTTCCAGGTCGGCCATCAACGCGTCGATATAACGCTGCTCAGGCACGCCGCCTTCATGGCTGCCGCGCTGCTCGTGCGAGTTGAAGTCGCAGTACGGGCACTTTTTCAGGCACCACGGCAGATGGATGTACAGCGACAGCGGCGGCAGCGCAGGCAAACCCAGCGTGCCCGCGCGCATGTAATGCTGCACGTCTTTCGGTGCGTGGCCCAGCGGCGACTCCGCGCTTGCGGGAAGGATCGGAATGCTCATGCGATCACGCCTGCAGCCAAGTGGTACGCAGCAACTCGATCATCGCCTTGGTGCTTCGGCCCCGGTGGCTGTGGTCGTTTTTGAACTCCGGCGCCATCTCGGCAAAGGTTTTACCCACTTCGGGAATGATGAGCACGGGGTCAAAACCAAAGCCATTGCTGCCGCGACGTTCCTTGGCAATTTCCACATGCACGCGCCCCACGGCAATCAAAGGCTCGGGGTCTTTGGGCGAACGCACCCCCACCAAGGTGCTCACCATGGCCGCCTTGCGGTTGACATGCGGTGCCAGGTTTTCCAGCAGGCAGGTGACGTTGTTGGCATCACTTTTTTCGTAACCATAGTGGGTGCAGTAATACGCCGTATCGACACCGGGCTGGCCGCCAAAGGCGTCCACACACAGCCCCGCATCGTCGGCAATCGCGGGCAGGCCGGTTTTTTCGGCCGCAAAGCGGGCTTTGCTCAAGGCATTTTCGACAAACGTGCCATACGGCTCGGGCGCTTCACCTTCAAACAAGTCACCCTGGCAAATCAGCTCCACACCCAGCGGCGCAAACATGGACTGCAATTCGGCCAGCTTGCCACGGTTGTTGGAGGCGAGAACAATTTTCATAAGTCAAATCAAGCGCTAACGCTTATACAGCATACGCTAACAGCTATTTATTTTGATAAATCGGCACAGACAAGCGCGTCGTGTGCGCCAGTAATAGACGCCCAGTGTGCGCCAAAGTGCAAGCCCATGCGGGCTGCTGCAGTGCCCGTAACTTAGCTTTTGCCTGCGGCAGAGCGGCGAATGGCCGCATTGATCTCGGCAATATTGCGCTCTATTTCTTCTTCATCCAGTGCCTCATCCAGCGACTCCAGATCATGGGAAGACTGGATGGTGGAAGCAAACAGCTCACTCACGGACGCCGAATGGGTGCTGACGTCATACTGGCTGGGCACATGCTCGGGCATCTCCCACTCCAGCGCCAGCGCCGTCACGTTATCGCTGCTGGGCCCCGCAATTTGCAAGGCGGAGTCCACCAGCGCAGGAATGGCCTCATTGACCGGCTGGGCGCACAGCCCATGCAGCAGGGCTGGCTCCTTCAAGGCCCCCCACAAGCCATCGGAACACAGCAGCAAGCGATCGCCGCTGTGCAAAGTGTGCGGCCCGCTCACATCCACAATGGGTTTGCCCGTCGCCCCCAAGCAGGTAAAGAGCACGTTGCGATTGAGCAACTTGTGCGCCAGCCGAATGGGCGTGGAGGCATTGCGTTCCATCTCCAGATACGAGTGATCGCGCGTGCGCGCGAGCAACTGCCCCTGCCGCACCCAGTAGAGCCGCGAATCGCCACAGTGCAGCCACGTGGCTGCGCCGTTTTGGATCACCAGCGCCACCACGGTGGTGCGCGGTGAATCTGGCATGCGCTGCAGTTTGGCGTAGCGCTGGATGTGCTGGTGCGCATGCAGCACGGCGCGTTGTAAGAAATCAGTGGGGGCTGCCAAAGCAGGCTGCGCTTCACGCTGGAACTGGGCCGCAATGCTTTGCAACGCCAGTTGGGCAGCCACCTCACCTTCGGCATGCCCACCCATACCGTCAGCCAGCAAAAACAGCGCGGCTTCCCGCGTATAGCAATAGCCCATGCGGTCTTCATTGACAGCACGGCCACCACGGCGACTCAGTTGAAAGATCGAAAATTTCATGGCGTTTTCACGCGCACCGAAGTCTCACCGGGTGTCTGTGTTTTGCGCCCTTCTCCAATCAATGCGTCCAGTTGCAGACGCACTTTTTCCGACATGCTCAGCGGCGTATAGCGACGCTCTGGCTCATGACTCAGCGCCTTGTGAAAGGCGAACACCGACTGTGGACGCGCCATGGGGTCCAGCTCCATCGACCACTGCACCAACTCCAGCAAATTGTCGGAGTACACCCCGCGCAAGCGCGCAAGCGCCACCATCAAACGGTCTTTGTCACGGCGGCTGGGCACATCTGCCGGCGGCTGCCCCGTCATGCACGCAAACATGCAAGCGCCTACGGCATAAATGTCTGTCCACGGCCCCATGCTGCCGTTGCGCTTGTACATCTCCGGTGCGGCAAAACCAGGGGTGTACATCGGGCGAATGAAGTTACCCTCTTTGTTCAGCACCTCACGGGCTGCACCAAAATCAATCATCACAGCCCGGTCTTCATCGGTGATGAAAATGTTGGCAGGCTTGATGTCCAAGTGCAGCATCTTGTGCTGGTGCACGATGCGCAGTCCACGCAGCACCTCATCAAACAAAGACCGAATGGTTGACTCACGCAGCACCTTGGCGCGTTTTTGGCCACGGCCTAAAACGATGTATTCCTGCAACGACGCACCGCGCAGGAAATTCATGACCATGTAGACAGTCTCGTTTTCGCGAAAGAAATTCAGCACACTCACCACCGAGGCGTGGGAGATCTGCGTCAGTGCGCGGCCTTCTTCAAAAAAGCTTTTGAGGCCCAGGCGATACAGCGAGACTTTTTCTTGAGGCACCTTGGGAACCAGCTCGCCGGGTGCCCGTGTGGCCAGTGCTGCAGGCAGATATTCCTTGATGGCCACTTCCTGACCTTGCGCGTCTTTGGCCAGATACACCACACCAAAGCCGCCCGATGCCAGCTTGCGCACAATGCGGTAGTCACCTATGAGGGTATCAGGAGGCAGAGGAGCTGGCTTGATCCTGGAAGACATTTTGTTCAGGTAAACCTCAAGGTCGAAGCGGAAACTGGATAATCACCAAATTGCAAGTAACCAAAGAAAAGTCCAATGCCAGTTTACAGCATGACCGGATACGCCAGCGTGCAGCACACACCGGCGTCTACTGAGGACAACGCCTCTGCACAGAACGTGCGTTTAGGGCTTGAAATCCGCGCAGTTAACAGCCGTTTTTTGGACCTCACCTTTCGCCTGCCCGATGAGTTACGCAGCCAGGAGCCTGCGTTGCGTGCCCTGCTGACCCAGCGCCTCAAGCGCGGCAAGGTCGAAGTACGCGCGGCCATCGATGTCGATGCCTCCGCCTCTTTGCCCCAGCCCACACCTGCTTTGTTGCAGCGCATGCAGTCGGTACAAGACATGGTGCAAGCTTGGCTGCCCGATGCCAAGGGTCTGTCCGTCTCAGATGCACTGCGCCTGGCCGGCAGCGGCAATGCGGTGCAAGTCGATTGGCAAGAAGTAGTGCCCGCTTTGGCAGAGTCCGCGGTCACGGAACTGATTGACGCCCGCGCCCGCGAAGGCAAGCGTCTGGCAGACATGCTCAAAGACCGCGTGGCCCAATTGCGCGATCTGGCTACGCAAGCTGGCCCCCTGGTGCCTCAACTGGTAGAGCAGCAGCGCCAACGCTTTTTGGAGCGCTGGCAAGAAGCCATGGGTTTGACAGAGGGTCAGGTGACACCTGAAGCCGCCCGCGAGCGCGCCCTGTCTGAAGCGACAGCGTTTGCCATCCGTATTGATGTAGCCGAAGAAATCACCCGTTTGGGATCGCACTTGGATGAAGTGGAGCGCCTGCTGAAAAAAGGCGGCGAAATCGGGAAGCGTCTGGATTTCTTGATTCAGGAAATGCACCGTGAAGCCAATACGCTGGGCTCCAAATCGGCGGCCTTGGATCTGACACGCATCAGCGTGGACATGAAGGTGCTGATTGAGCAAATGCGCGAGCAAGTCCAAAACATCGAATAACCACCGTTAAAACCACAGGGCGCGCAAGCGCCCTTTTTGCAAGGTCGCCACAAGCACCCGAGTTTTTCTTATGCAACACCCTGGAAATCTTTTTGTTGTCGCCGCCCCCAGCGGAGCCGGTAAATCCAGCCTGGTCAAGGCGCTGCGTTCGTTCGACGCCCGCGTCTATCCCTCGGTCTCCCATACCACCCGAGCCCCCCGCGGGCAGGAAAAACATGGCCGCGAGTACTTTTTTGCTTCCGAGCAAGAATTCGACGCCATGGTCGCCAACAACGCGTTTGTGGAATGGGCCAACGTACATGGCAAACGCTATGGCACTTCCAAAAAAGGCATTCACGATCGCCTAAGCACTGGTGAAGACGTACTGCTGGAAATTGACTATCAGGGCGCCCTGCAGGTGCGCGAAGCCTTCCCACAAGCCGTGCTCATCTTCGTCTTGCCCCCCAGTTGGGAAGAGTTGCGCTCGCGCCTGGAAAACCGTGGCGAAGATGCCCCTGAGGTCATTGAATTGCGCATGAAGAATGCCGAAGAAGAAATGGCGCAAGTCGGAAAATTCGACTTCGTTATAATTAACGAGTTATTTGAGAGCGCACTGTTTGACCTGAAGGCAATCATTCATGCCCAGCGTCTGAAGTATGTGTCGCAGCGCCGCTTGCGCTCCGACGTATTTGAATCGCTCAACCTTTCCTGAATTCCCCCGGAGTACCCACATGGCACGCATTACTGTTGAAGATTGCCTGGAGCAAATCCCTAACCGCTTCCAGCTGGTGCTGGCAGCCACTTACCGCGCCCGCATGCTGAGCCAAGGCCATACGCCCAAGGTGGAATGCCAGAACAAGCCTGCCGTGACTGCCCTGCGCGAAATCGCAGAAGGCAAAGTGGGCCTAGAAATGCTGAAAAAAGTGCCCGGTTAAGTCTGCGCGCATTTCAGAATTTGCTCTAACTGGGCAACAATAGAAGCACCGTATCGCGGTGCTTTTTTTTTACTATGTCCATAGCAGCTTTCCCGCGATACATTTAGGGTATGAACGCGGCCTTTAATTCAAAAACAGAAGACTCTCCCCGAACATCCCCCGACGTGAGCTTAGAAGCACGTCTGGAAGCTGCGGCTCGCGTTTCTGCCGCCCACTTTGAACGCATGCTGGACTATTTGTCCTACCTACCTCCTGCAGACGTGGAGCTGGTACGCCAAGCTTGGCAATATGCCGACAAGGCCCACACCAACCAATGGCGCAGCAGCGGTGACCCCTATATCACCCACCCGATTGCCGTCACCACCATTTGCGCCCACTGGAAGCTGGATGCCCCGGCGTTAATGGCAGCCTTGCTGCATGACGCCATGGAAGACTGCGGCATCACCAAAGACAATTTGACAGAACGCTTTGGCCCAGTCGTCGCGGACTTGGTAGATGGCCTTACCAAGCTGGACAAACTGCACTTCAATACCC
>JAFAGF010000251.1 GCA_023422975.1 Pseudomonadota bacterium | reverse complement strand
TCGCTGACCAGGCCCATATCGTGCCCGGCCAAGGCAGGGGCCAACAGCGACTTGGCATCAAACACCGCACCACCCTTGCCGCCATGGTCGCCTTTTTTGTGGGCTTCGCGCGGCAGCTCTTGCAACTGTTGCTGTTGCAGGGGGGTAACCAAAGGGAAATGCTCGCCCACGCGCTTCAGATAGGCGCGTGTGCTTTTGGCGTTTTCGCAAATCCAGTGCTGCAGGTTGGCAGCAGTGCGCAGCGTCAGCTCGGGCAGTACATCGGTGATCGGGGATTGCGTGGCGCAGCCAAAATCCAGCGGTGCCGGCACCAAATACAGCTTGCCTTGGGTTTTCAAGGGCGTGTTCATGGCAGCGCAATTCCTGCAGCCCGCACCATGCGGCAGGTGCGAATCATGGGCAGGCCAATCAAGGCTGTGGGGTCATCGCTGTGAATGGCGTCCAGCAGGCTGATGCCCAGTCCCTCGCTCTTGGCGCTGCCAGCGCAGTCGTAAGGCTGCTCGGCGCGCAAGTAGCGTTCGATGGCGTCATCCGTCAGATCGCTGCGGAACACGGTCTTGATGACAGCCACATCGCTTTGAGCGAAACCCGTGGCCTTGCAGACCACGGCCACGGCGGTGTGGAACATCACGGTCTGCCCGCGCATGGCTCGCAGCATCTCCACCGCGCGCTCGTGCGTTCCAGGCTTGCCCATGGGGTGGCCGTTCAGATCGGAGACTTGGTCCGAGCCGATGACGATGGCGTCCGGAAACTGCTGTGCCACGGCATGTGCTTTGGCTAACGCTAGGCGGAGCGCCAGTGCGCCGGGTGTCTCGCCGGGCAGCGGGGTTTCATCCACTTCGGGCGAGTGGGTGGTGAAAGGAATGTTCAGCCGCTCGACCAGCTCTTTGCGGTAGCGCGAGGTAGACCCCAGGATCAAGGGGCGCTGTGGGGTGTGGGATTCAAGCATGCTGGGATTCTCTTACACTGCCGCCATGAGCAAGGAATATTCACTGGATCACCTTGATGTGGCTGCGTTTGCTAAGGCAAATGCGGTGATGGAAGGTCAAGATCCCTTATCTGCATTTGAGCGCTTGGCCCAAGAGGCGCAGGCCCCTGTGGAAGGCATGAGCGTCGCTTGGTATGCAGAGGGCGAGCATGTGCCAGAGACCGGTGGCCCCGGTCACCTGTGGCTGCATCTGGAGGCAGATGCCCAGGTGCCCATGGTTTGCCAGCGCTGCCTGGGGGTGGCGCACATTGCTTTGCAGGTGGATCGCTCTTTCCGTTTTGTGAAGGATGAAGCCACTGCCGAGGCGATGGATGATGAGGCTGAAGAAGATTTGCTGGCCATCAGCAAAGACTTCAACCTGCGTGGGCTGCTGGAAGATGAGTTGCTGATGGAAGTGCCTTTGGTGCCTATGCACGAGGAGTGTCCCGAAGTCATGCCCATGGCTTCCAGCGATGCAGATTTTGAACAGGCCAATACGGATAAAGCCAATCCATTTGCAGCCTTGGCCGGCTTGCGTAAAAATGCGGGCCAGGACTGATATCCGTTTGTGATCAGCGATAAACCGCCTTTTGGCGGTTTTTGCTTGGTGCAGGCAGTGCAAATTGCGCTGCACCAGTCGAAAAGACACGGTCTTCCCTTATGGGTGCAGCAGCTTCCCTTTGAAGTCTTGGGGTGGTTGATGAGCTTGGGGAAGGTTTGCGTTATAATCGGGGGCTTCGCGCGAAACCCCCTCGTGTCTTTAATGGGCTGATCGCGTTTTTCACCAACCCTTTTCAGACTCAGGAGCCATCATGGCTGTTCAGCAAAACAAAAAGTCCCCTTCCAAGCGCGGTATGCACCGTTCGCACAACGCACTGAATGTGCCTGGTATCGCTGTTGAAGCCACTACTGGCGAAGTGCACCTGCGTCACCACATCAGCCCCAACGGCGTGTACCGTGGCCGCCAAGTGCTGAAGAACAAGTCCGAAGCCTAATTTACTAGCGCTTCAACTGTTTAAAGGCCCGAAGCTACTCGTAGCTCGGGCTTTTGTCTTTTAATGCTGCTCATTCCAGCTTGGTTCTGCAGCGGACCGGTAAGTCATTCATGATCACACTGGCAGTCGATTGCATGGGGGGCGACCATGGCCCCAGCGTCACGTTTCCTGCGTGCCGCCAATTTCTTTCTACCCACCCGGATGCCCGTTTGTTGCTGGTAGGTCTCCCCGAGGCTTTTGCAACATGGCAGGCCCACGAGCGTGCAGATATCGTGCAGTGCTCGGAAGTGGTCACCATGGATGACCCTGTGGAAGTGGCACTGCGTCGCAAGAAAGATTCGTCCATGCGAGTGGCCATCCAGCAGGTCAAGGATGGCAAGGCGCAAGTGGCGGTCTCTGCGGGCAATACCGGCGCGCTGATGGCGGTATCGCGCTATCTACTCAAGACCATGGATGGTATTGATCGCCCAGCCATTGCCACCCAACTGCCCAACGACCAGGGCGGTGCGACTACTGTGCTGGACTTGGGTGCCAATGTGGATTGCCTGCCTGAGCACTTGCTGCAGTTTGCGGTGATGGGCTCGGCGCTGGTGTCGGCGCTGGATGCTACCAATGTCGAACCTTCTGTGGGTTTGCTCAATATTGGCGAAGAAGCGATCAAAGGCAATGAAGTCATCAAACGCACGGGTGAGTTGCTGCGCAAGGCCGGTGAATCGGATGCCATTCGCTTCATTGGCAATGTAGAAGGTAACGATATTTACAAAGGCGGCGTAGACATTGTGGTGTGCGACGGCTTTGTAGGGAATGTGGCGTTGAAGGCTTCTGAAGGCGTTGCGTCGATGATTGTGGGTGGTTTGAAAAATGAGTTCAAACGCAACATCTTCACGAAATTTGCTGCCATCGTTGCTTATCCCGTGCTCAAAGCGCTGATGAAGCGCATGGACCACCGCCGTTACAACGGCGCAGCGTTGCTGGGCTTGCGTGGACTGGTCTTCAAAAGTCACGGCTCTGCTGACCCATCTGGTTACGAACATGCGCTCAACCGCGCTTATGATGCAGCCCGCAATAACCTTCTTGACCGTGTGCAGGGTCGGGTCGCCCAAGCTGCTTCTGTGTTGGAAGCTGCGGGGACTTCGAGCAGTGGCACCGGAGCAGCTTGAGACTACATGACACGCTATGCACGCATTACCGGCACGGGCAGCTATCTGCCTGAGCGCCGACTGACGAACGATGACTTGGCCGCTCAGCTGGCGGAGCGCGGTATCGAGACTTCGAACGAATGGATCGTGGAGCGCACGGGCATTCAGGCGCGCCATTTTGCGGATGCGCAAACCTGCAGCAGCGATTTGGCGCTGGAAGCTTCGCGCAAAGCCATCGAAGCCGCAGGCATTACCGCGCAGGACATTGATCTGATCATTGTGGCCACGTCGACCCCTGACATGGTTTTCCCGTCGACTGCCTGTATCTTGCAAAACAAGTTGGGTGCCAACGGCTGCCCTGCATTTGATGTGCAGGCCGTGTGCAGCGGTTTTGTCTATGCCTTGACCGTGGCGGATTCCATGATTCGCTCGGGCGCCGCACGGCGTGCCTTGGTGGTGGGTGCGGAAGTGTTCAGCCGCATTTTGAATTTCAACGACCGCACGACCTGCGTGTTGTTCGGTGATGGTGCGGGCGCTGTGGTGCTGGAAGCATCTGAGGAACCCGGCATTTTGGCGTGTGACTTGCATGCCGATGGCAAGCACGTCGACATTCTGTGCGTGCCCGGTAATGTCTCGGGTGGCGAAGTTTTGGGTTCGCCCTTGCTGACCATGGATGGTCAGGCGGTCTTCAAGATGGCCGTGGGCGTGCTGGAGAAAGCCGCGCACGCAGTGCTGGAAAAAGCGGGTAAAACCGAGGCAGACATCGACTGGCTGGTGCCGCACCAGGCCAATATCCGCATCATGCAAAGCACGGCGCGCAAGCTCAAACTGCCGATGGACAAGGTCATTGTGACCGTCGATCAGCATGGCAATACCTCAGCGGCCTCCATTCCCCTGGCGCTGGACCATGGTGTGCGCAGCGGCCAGATCCAACCCGGGCAGACTGTCATGTTGGAAGGTGTGGGTGGTGGCTTCACCTGGGGTGCTGTTCTCCTGAATATGTAGCTATTGGCGCTTGCTGTGTAAGCGCTAGAGCCTGTTTTTACTAATAACGAGTGACCGTCATATGAAGCAATTCGCATTTGTCTTCCCCGGACAGGGTTCCCAGTCTGTCGGGATGTTGGACGCATGGGGTGACCACCCCGTGGTGGCCCAAACCCTGCAAGAAGCCTCGGAAGCTTTGGGGGAAGACATTGGTGCGCTGATCAAAAACGGCCCCAAGGAAGATTTGGCGCTGACCACCAACACCCAGCCTGTGATGCTGGTGGCTGGTGTGGCTGCGTGGCGCGTGTGGCTGGCAGAAGGCGGTGCAATGCCCGCTGCAGTGGCAGGCCATTCGCTGGGTGAATATTCGGCGCTGGTCGCTGCAGGTGTGTTGACGCTGGCCCAGGCTGCACCGCTGGTGCGTCTGCGTGCAGCAGCCATGCAAGAAGCGGTGCCCGTGGGTACAGGTGCCATGGCTGCGGTACTGGGTTTGCCCGCCGACAAGGTCAAGGAAGTCTGCGCTGCCGTGACTGCCCAGTTGGGTGGCGCGGAAGTGGTGGAAGCCGTGAACTTTAATGACCCTGGTCAAACAGTGATCGCGGGCTCCAAGGCGGCGGTAGAAGCTGCCAGCGCGGCCGTCAAGGAAGCGGGTGCCAAGCGTGCCCTGCCTTTGCCCGTGTCTGCGCCTTTCCACTCCAGCTTGATGAAGCCTGCTGCTGAAAAGCTCAAGGCGGCGCTGGATGCGTTGGAGCTCGGCATGCCCCAGATTCCTGTGATCAACAACATCGATGTCACCGTGCAAACCGATGCTGCAGCTATTCGTGATGCCCTGTACCGTCAAGCCTTTGGCCCTGTGCGCTGGGTGGAATGCGTGCAGGTCATGAAAGCCCGTGGCATCACACATTTGGTAGAGTGCGGCCCTGGCAAGGTGCTGGCTGGTATGACCAAGCGCATCGATGCAGACTTGGTGGGTGCGCCCTTGTATGACCCTGCCACCTTGGCCGAAGTGAAAGAATTGCTCGCATGACCGAACAAAAGAAACAAGTAGCGCTGGTGACTGGCGCATCGCGTGGCATTGGTGCTGCGATTGCCCTGGAACTGGCAGAGCGTGGCTATACCGTCATCGGTACGGCCACGACCGACGCAGGCGCTGCACGCATTGGTGAAACCCTGGCTGCCAAGGGTGGCCGCGGCGTGAACCTGAACGTGAACGACGCTGCAGGCGTGGATGCCTTGATGGACGAGATCATCAAGACCGAAGGCGGCTTGCATGTGCTGGTGAACAATGCCGGTATTACCAAGGACACCTTGGCCATGCGCATGAAGGACGATGACTGGTCGGCCGTGATTGACACCAATTTGCAGGCCGTTTTCCGACTCAGCCGTGCGGCTATTCGCCCGATGATGAAGCAGCGTTTTGGGCGCATCATCAGTGTCACCAGCGTGGTGGGTGCCATGGGCAATGCCGGGCAGGCCAACTACGCTGCGGCCAAGGCCGGCGTTGCGGGCATGAGTCGTGCACTGGCTCGCGAATTGGGTAGCCGCGGTATTACCGTAAACTGTGTGGCTCCTGGCTTTATTGCTACAGATATGACAGCAGTTTTGCCGGAAGAGCAGAAAAAAGCATTGTCTGCGCAGATCCCCATGGGTGATCTGGGTAAGCCGTCTGACATCGCCAATGCCGTGGCCTTCTTGGCTTCGGAAGGGGCTGGTTACATTACCGGTCACGAATTGCATGTCAATGGTGGCATGTACATGTAAATTAACGAAAGTTATGCCGTTTCCTCGCGACGGCAGGCCGACTGAAGGGGGATTCCCTGAAACGGCTAGAATCGCGGGTTCATTCACAACCCCCTGAGGGAAACCATGAGCGATATCGAAGCACGTGTCAAAAAAATCATTGCTGAACAACTCGGCGTTGAAGAGTCTCAAGTAACCAACGAAAAGGCCTTCGTGGCTGACCTGGGCGCTGACTCCCTGGACACGGTCGAACTGGTGATGGCCCTGGAAGATGAATTCGGCATCGAAATCCCCGATGAAGATGCTGAAAAGATCACGACGGTGCAAAACGCCATCGACTACGCCAACACCCACCACAAGGCTTAATTTTTAAGTCTTAGCGCACCGAAGCGATAAAAATAAGGTTTGAACGCATGAGCCGTCGTCGCGTTGTCGTGACCGGCCTGGGATGTATCAGCCCCGTGGGTAACACGGTGGCCGATTCCTGGGCCAATCTTTTGGCCGGTCAGTCCGGCATTGACCGCATCACCAAGTTTGATGCCTCGAACTTTTCCTGCCAGATTGCAGGGGAGGTCAAGGGATTCAACGTGGAGGATTACATGAGCGCCAAAGATGCGCGCTCTATGGACACCTTCATTCACTATGGCATTGCGGCAGCGGAACAAGCGGTCAAAGACGCAGGCCTGCCTACGGGCGAGGCCTTGTCGGATGACTTAGCTACTCGCATCGGTTGCGTGATCGGGTCCGGTATCGGGGGCTTGCCCCTGATCGAGAACACCCAGATCGAACTGTCGAATCGCGGCCCTCGCCGCATTACTCCATTTTTCGTGCCTGCCTCCATCATCAATATGGTGGCTGGACACGTATCCATGCGCCATGGATTCAAGGGTCCCAACCTCTCGGTAGTGACCGCTTGTACCACCGGCTTGCACTGCATCGGTGAAGCAGGGCGCATGATTGAATACGGTGACGCAGATATCGTCGTCGCCGGTGGTGCAGAATCGACCGTATCCCCATTGGGTATCGGTGGTTTTGCTGCCATGCGTGCGTTGTCCACGCGCAATGATGATCCCAAGGCTGCTTCACGCCCTTGGGACAAAGATCGCGACGGCTTTGTGCTGGGCGAAGGTGCGGGTGTGTTGGTGCTGGAAGAGTACGAGCATGCCAAGGCACGTGGCGCCAAGATTTATGCAGAGCTGGGCGGCTACGGCATGAGTGCCGATGCAGGGCACATGACCGCCCCCAATATGGATGGCCCCCGCCGCGCCATGTTGAATGCCATGCGCAACGCGGGTGTGAACCCCGATCAGATCAACTATCTGAACGCGCACGGGACTTCCACCCCGCTGGGTGACAAGAACGAAAGCAATGCTATCAAGGCAGCGCTGGGCGATGCGGCCTACAAGACGGTGGTGAGCTCTACCAAGTCCATGACAGGTCACTTGCTGGGCGGTGCGGGCGGTATTGAGAGTGTGTTCACGGTGATGGCTATCCATGACCAGAAAATCCCTCCGACCATCAATTTGCTGAACCAAGATCCTGATTGCGATCTGGACTACTGTGCCAATGTGGCGCGTGATGCCAAGATCGATATCGCACTGAAGAACAACTTTGGTTTCGGTGGTACCAATGGATCGCTGATTTTCAAGCGCATCTAAACCATGACCCAAGAAGGAAGCTACTTTCCTTCTTGTATGGTGGCCAACCCGCTTTCTGCTTGTGCAGTCAGCGGGTTTTGTTTTTGGGGTG
>JAFAGF010000214.1 GCA_023422975.1 Pseudomonadota bacterium | reverse complement strand
GTAAGGGCCGCCAATCAAATCGATGCAATACGGCACCGCCGCAAAAATACCGTTGATCAGCTGGTTGCCTTCTGTGTCTTTCAGGCCTTCCAGTGTTTCGGCAATGGCCTTGGGCTGGCCGGGCAGGTTGATGATCAGGCTGCTGCCGCGAATGACCGCCACTTGCCGCGACAAAATGGCGGTGGGCACAAACTTCAGGCTGATTTGGCGCATTTGCTCACCAAAGCCGGGCATTTCTTTGTCGGCCACGGCCAGGGTGGCCTCGGGCGTCACATCGCGCAGTGCGGGGCCGGTGCCACCGGTGGTCAGCACCAGGCTGCAACCGGCATCGACCAGTGCTACCAGTGTCTGGCTGATGGTGGCCTGGTCGTCGGCAATCAGACGAGGCTCAAAGCGGATGGGGTTGAGCAGCGCTCGGCTGAGCCAGTCTTGCAAGGCTGGCAGGCCTTTGTCTTCATAGACGCCCGCGCTGGCGCGGTCGCTGATGGAGACAATACCAATCTTGACTGCGTCGTGTCCACTCATGCGTCGTCGCCCTCGTCATCCAGGTCGGCAGCAAGGTCGTCTTCAGCGCTAGTGCCCGCTGTGCCATTGATGTGTGACAGCAGGGTCTGGAACAGTTCGCGGTAGGCCTTGCCTTTTTTGGCCGGGGGCAGAATTTGCCCCTTGGCTTCGGCTTCTTTGGCTTTGGCAATCGCGGTGGCGTCGTCCTTGCGCACTTGGCGCATCAGGGTGCGCAGCTGCTGTACATCGGTGGCAGGGAATTGATCCAGCCAGATGCCCAGGTGGTCATCGCTGTCGATCAGGCGATCGCGCCACTGCTCGGCCACCAAGATATTGGTTTGCTCCAAGCTCACACCGGTGCGCTGCTCTTCCAGCGCAGCCTTGGCGGCTTCGACTTCGCTTTCTTCCAGCTTGCGCATCAGCTTGCCAATGAACTGCATCTGGCGGCGCTTGGCTTCAAAGTTGGTCAGGCGCTTGTGCTCGGCCAGTGCTTCCATCAGCTTTTCGGGCAGGTTCAGGCGTTGCAGCAGCTTGGGGCGCAGGCCCAGCAGGGCCTCGCCCAAGTCTTGCAGCGCATCGCTTTCAATCTTGCGGTCGGTGCGGGTGGAATCCCAAGTGCCTTTGAGTTCGGCTTTCAGCTCCAGATCGCGCTCGCTGCCTTCTGCAACGAACACGCCCTTCACGTAGTAGCCTTTTTTGGGTTTGCGTGACATGTTTTTTCGATGGAAATAGGGTGGCAGCACATAGGGGCTGCAGTGCTGGGTATCATATCCGCCGCTATGAATAAACCTCGCACACGCGCCACAAGCACTGCCACTGCGCAGGCTGATTCCGGCTTCAGCTACAGCCGCTCCTTTTTTGAAGGTCTGGTGGACCAGGCCTTGGCCCATGCCAAAAAGCTGGGTGCCACCGATGCCGGTGCCGATGCCTCCGAAGGCTGTGGCCTGAGCGTGAGCGTGCGCAAGGGTGAGTTGGAGACGGTGGAGCGCAATCGCGACAAGTCGTTGGGCGTGACGGTCTACTTGGGCCAGCGCCGTGGCAATGCCAGCACTTCGGACTTTTCGGAAGCCGCTATTCAGCAAACCGTGCAAGCGGCCTATGACATTGCGCGCTTTACGGCGGAAGACCCCACGGCGGGCCTGCCTGATGCGGACGACATTGCGCCCGAAGCCACGCACAAAGATTTGGACTTGTTCCACCCTTGGGCGGTGACCAGCGAAGAAGCGGCACGCATCGCCATTGAATGCGAAGCGGCTGCCATGAGAACGCACAAGCGCATCACCAACAGCGAAGGCGCCAGCGTGTCGGCGCAACAAAGCCATTTCTTCAGTGCCCACACACGGGGTTTTCGCGGTGGTTATGCCAGCTCGCGCCACAGCGTGTCGGTGGCGCCGATTGCTTCGCTGCCTGGCAAGAATGGCGAAATGCAGCGTGATTACTGGTACAGCTCCATGCGCGATGCGGTGGAGCTGGCATCACCCGAAGAAATTGGCCGCTACGCTGCACAACGTGCTTTGAGCCGTTTGGGCAGCCGCAAGATTGCAACGACGGAATGCCCGGTGCTATTTGAATCGTCCTTGGCGGCCGGTTTGCTGGGTGGCTTTGTGCAGGCCGTCAGCGGCGGCACGCTCTACCGCAAGAGTAGTTTCTTGCTGGACTCGCTGGGTAAGGAAGTGTTCCCCCAGCACATCAGCATTGAAGAAGACCCATTCATCTTGCGCGGCAAAGGCAGCTCGCCCTTTGACGATGAAGGCGTGCGCGTGCAGCGCCGCATGGTGGTGGACAGCGGCCGCGTAGAGGGTTACTTCCTCTCCAGCTACTCGGCCCGCAAGCTGGGCATGAAGACCACGGGCAATGCCGGTGGCTCACACAACCTGACATTGACTTCGCGCCTGACACGCCGTGGCGACAACCTGGATGCCATGCTGCAAAAGCTGGGTACCGGCCTGTTTGTGGTGGAGCTGATGGGCCAAGGCGTGAACTACGTGACGGGTGACTACTCGCGTGGTGCTTCGGGCTTCTGGGTAGAAAACGGCAAGATCGCTTTCCCCGTGCAGGAAATCACGATTGCAGGCAACCTCAAAGACATGTACATGGGCATTGAGGCCGTGGGCGCGGACGCGTATAACTACGGTGCCAAGACGGTTGGGTCGATCTTGATCAATCGCATGAAGGTGGCAGGTAGCTAACGCGCCGTGTACCTTGCGCCCAAGGCATGCTGGATTCAGCATGCCTTTTTTTATGGCGATGAAATAAAAAAGAATTGATAGCTGCTTGCGAAGACGTAGTAAGGGATATAGGCATAAAAACATGCATAACAAAAGCAAAGGTTTGAGTGGTGCGGACTGGGCCTTTGCCCTGGTCGTGATCGTGGTTTGGGGGGTGAACTTTGTGGTGATGAAGTGGGGCTTGCAAGAAGTCTCGCCGCTGCTGCTGTGCGCACTGCGCTTCATGGCTGCATCGCTGCCGTTTTTGCTGTTTGTACGCCGCCCTGCCAGCCTGACATGGGGGGGGCTGGCAGCCTACGGGCTGGTGCAGGGCGTGGGCCAGTTTGGCTTGCTGTTTGTGGGCATGCAACTGGGTATGCCTGCGGGCATGGCATCGGTGGTGCTGCAAACGCAGGCTTTCATCACCTTGTTGATGGCGGCTGCGCTGCTGGGGGAGCGCCCGCAGCCATGGCAGTGGGCGGGGCTGTGCATTGCCATCGTGGGGCTTGTTGTGATTGGTGCAGCCCATGGCGACGGCGCTACGCAAATGACGCTGATCGGCTTTCTTTGCACCGTGGGCGCTGCTGCGATGTGGGCTGCATCCAACCTCATTACGCGCCATGCGGCCCAAAGTGGCCCGTATGAACCAGTGCCTTTTCTGGTGTGGAGCAGCGTTTTTCCGATACTGCCCTTGCTGCTGCTGTCCATATGGCTGGAAGGTGGGTGGCAGGTGACGCTGCAGCAGTTGCAGGCCATCACTTGGCAAGGCATGGCGGCTGTCGCGTATTTGGCGCTGCTTTCGACCCTCCTAGGCTATGGCCTGTGGACCAAGCTGCTACAGCGCTACCCCACCAGTACCGTCGCACCTTTGTCGCTGCTGGTGCCGGTGGTGGGTTTGCTGGCGGCGATGCTGCTGTTAGGTGAGTTCCCCACGCTGCTGCAATGGCTGGGTACGGCAGGGGTGTTGCTGGGCATGGTGGTCAACCAGTTTGGTGGGCGCTGGCGTCGCATGTAGCATGCAGAAAATGGTTTTTTCAATCTGCAGGTTTTGGATGCAGTCTTGATGCGCGTCATGTTTGCAGGTATCCAGCGCGCGGCTGCCGCGTTCTAATCTGCAGGCCGCGCGTTGACCCTGAGGGAACAGGGCAGTGCACATGCTGCGGCGGCATATAACAACATGAACGTAAGAGGTGAAGGTATGGGGGAGTGCGAAGACGTGCGCATGCAAGTCACGCGGTTCAAGGCCTTGGATCGCGTGATGGCGCTGGCAGAGTTTGATCTGGATGGGCGCTTGCTGTACGCCAACCATAACTATCGCCAGCTGCTCAAGCTCGAGCAGCCAGCGCGGTCACAGGCCGAGCACCGAGATTTTTACCCGCCCGGTTTGCTGGCCAGCACCGCTTACGCGGCGATGTGGGAGCGCTTGCGCAGCGGGCATGCCTTTTCAGGCGAGGTAGAGCGCGTGCGCAGCGATGGCAGCAGTTGCTGGCTAGAGGCCACTTATTCGCCTGCGTTGGATGCGCAGGGGCGTGTGACCCATGTGGTCAAGATTGCCTCTGATGTGACCGATCGGCACACCCAGGCATTGGCGCAGCAGGCTTATGTAGAACGCCTGGCCCTGGTGGCCGATGCCAGTGATACGGCCATCATCATCAGCGACGCGATGTCGCGCATCCTGTTTGTGAACGAAGGCTTTAGCAGTATGTTCGGCTGGAGCCTTGAAGAAGTGCAAGGCCGTGCACCCATCGATTTGCTGGCCCCCCAAATTTCGGCGGGATTTACGGAGCACTACCAAGCAGCATTGCGGGCTGGCGAGCCGGTGGTGCGCGAAGAGATGGTGGTGGATAAACACGGCCAGCGCTACTGGGGCAAGGTGCTGAGTAACCCGGTGCAGGGCAGCGATGGTGCGTGGCAATACACCGTGACCACCTTGACCGATATCACTACCAGCAAGATGCATGAGGTGCTGCAGCGCCGTGTGCTGGAGGCCATGGCGCGTGACTGTCCGTTGATGGAAGTGCTGGAGATGGTGTGTGAAGAGGTCGAGCGCATGGCACCTGAAGTTACCGCCTCGGTACTGGAGGTGGATGCCGACGGTGTGCTGCACCCGCTGGCCAGCCCCCGTTTGCCTGTCTCCTATTCCATGCAGCTGGACGGGCTGGCGATTGGCCCCTGTGTAGGGTCGTGCGGTAGCGCTGCTTGGCGCAATGAACCCGTGGTGGTGCATGACATTGCGACAGATCCCTTGTGGCAGGAATTCAAGCACCTGATCTTGCCGCTGGGCTACACCGGATGCTGGTCCACCCCGATTGTGGGGAGCGAAGGCAAACCGATTGGCACGTTTGCGTTCTATTACCGAGACGCGAGCGCCGCGGTGGCGTCGGCCTACCACCAGCGCTTGGTGGACGCTTGTATTGATTTGTGCGCTTTGGCGCTGGAGCGCGAAAAAGCGCGCTCACGTATTCGCCAGCTGGCGTTCTACGATGGCCTCACAGGGCTGCCCAATCGCAGTTTGCTGCAGGCACGGGCTGAGCAAGTGCTGGCCAGTGCCTCGCGCAACCATGAGCGGGTGGCGGTGCTGTTTGTGGATTTGGATCGTTTCAAGCAGGTCAATGATTCGATGGGGCATCCAGTGGGTGACGATTTGCTGTGTACGGTGGCGGAGCGCATCAAACTGGTGCTGCGCAACTCGGATACCGCAGGGCGTTTGTCGGGGGATGAATTCGTCATCGTGCTGCCGGAGTGTGGCTCTGAGCAGGTCAGCCATGTGATTGAGCGGCTGCAAGAGCAGCTGTCTGCACCGATGACACTGGCTGATACGTCGATGGTGATTTCGGCCAGCATCGGCGTGGCCATGTTCCCTGACGATGGGCGCGACATGGAAACCTTGCTGCACCGTGCTGATATGGCCATGTACCAGGCCAAGAGCGGTGGGCGCGGACGGGTGAGTTTTTTCAGCAGCGAGATGAACCGTCTGGCCCAAGAGCGTCTGGCGCTGGAAAAGGCGCTGCGTGAAGCGCTACAGAATGAGCTGGGTTGCCTGCAC
>JAFAGF010000205.1 GCA_023422975.1 Pseudomonadota bacterium | reverse complement strand
TATTAGCCGCCCTGCTGATGGGCGAGCGCATTCAGCCCGGCCAAGAGCCCATGTATGTGCTGATTGGCGCGGGTGTGGCCTTGTTGGCGCTGGAAGGCGTGTGGCAGGTGCGCCGCCCCAGTGTGGCCCGCGCGGCGTAAAGCGCTGACAAGCAAAGATAGCTGGCGGCGGGTGTGGTACATGCCTGCCGCCGTAATGGTTGATTTGAAAGGAAGTTTGTCCATGGATACCCAGGCAGCAAACCCCATCCGCATCGGCGTGGTGGGTTACGGTAATTTGGGGCGCGGTGTAGAAAACGCTGTGGCCAAGAACCCCGATATGGTGGTGGCAGGCATTTACACCCGCCGCGACCCAGCACAGCTGACCCCGTTGTTTGCGGGCACGCCCGTGTTCTCGATGGCCGATCTGGAAAGTCACGCCGACCGCGTGGACGTGCTGGTGCTGTGCGGTGGCTCGAAGGACGATCTGCCCGTGCAGTCGCCTGCGCTGGCGGCCAAGTTCTGCATCGTGGACAGCTTTGACACCCACGCCCGCATCCCAGAGCACTTTGCGGCGGTGGATGCGGCCGCCCAAGGTGGCAAGACTACGGCGCTGATCTCGGCAGGCTGGGACCCCGGCATGTTCTCCATCAACCGCATCATGGGCGAAGCCCTGCTGCCCGATGGCGCCACCTATACCTTTTGGGGCAAAGGCTTGAGCCAAGGCCACTCCGACGCCATCCGCCGTGTGCCCGGCGTGGCTGCTGGTGTGCAGTACACCTTGCCCGTGGAAGCGGCGGTGGAAGCGGTGCGCAGCGGCGCCCGCCCCACACTGACCACACGTGAGAAGCACCAGCGTGACTGCTATGTGGTGTTGGCCGAAGGTGCAGACGCTGAGGCAGTGCGCCAAGCGATTGTGGCCATGCCCAACTACTTTGATGAGTACGACACCACCGTCAACTTCATCACCGCCGAAGAGCTCAAGGCCAAGCACGGTGCCATGCCCCACGGCGGCTTTGTGATTCGCAGCGGCAACACGTCGGACGAAAACAAGCAGGTGGTGGAATACCGCCTGCAACTGGACAGCAACCCCGAGTTCACCTCCAGCGTGCTGGTGGCTTACGCGCGTGCCGTGCATCGCATGCAACAATGGGGTATGACCGGTGCCAAGACCGTGTTTGACGTGGCCCCCGGCTGGCTGTCGGCCAAGAGCGCGGAGCAACTGCGCAAAGAAGCGCTGTAAGCACGCGCCAGCGCTGCACCAAGCAAAAAGCCCGCTGTGTGACCATGGCGGGCTTTTTTATGCTGAAAACAGGCTTGAGCGCTTGATAGGTAAGCGTAAGCAGCTATGAAAACAGAAAGTTGGCCTGCTTTTTGGCCTGCTTTTAATGGTGCGGATGGGCGGCGTGGGCCAGACCTTGCTGGCATTTTTTGACCAAGGCCTGCAGATAGCCCTCGGCAAAAAATACATCATGGTAGGCGCTGGTTTCAAACAGGCGCAGCGGCGCCTGGTCAGGCCCCAGCACCGTGCTGGTGCCATGCTTCATGGTGGCGTAGTAGTTTTTGGTGTGCGCATCGCGCTGGAGATCAAATTCAGCGCCGATCAGGTTCAGTGGAATGTTCGCCTGGGCACTTTTGTCGATCACATGCACCGTACAAGCGTCTTGCGGGTCAAAAAATTCCCAGTCATCGCCGATCACGGCAATGCGTGACAGCTGGCTTAGCGCGTCTGCAATGTCGTTGGAGGATGCGGTCTCCAGATTCAGCGCGGTATCTTGCGTTGGGTAGCCGCTCATGCGGGCTTGAAAGTCACCGCAGCCGACCAGGCCCGCAGCGAGTGTGAGGAGAAAAATGAAGCGCATCACGGTAGTGAAAAAGCAAGGGTCAGAAGGAATAAGCTGGGCCCAGAAAGGCAACGTATGGTTTCGTGCAGGACAGCGGTTTTATGGGTAACAAAGCATCAGGCTGCGGGCGGTTGCGGGGGCGGAGGTGCGCTGGCATCTTCTAGCCGATCCACATCGCGCAAAGGCTTGAAAACCTGCATCCACGTGCCCACCACCCCCAAGGTGCACAGGCAGCCCACAATGGCTGCAGGCACAGCGCCCAAGGCGGCAGCCATCGAGCCCGCGCGGAATTCACCCAGTTCATTGCTGGAGCTGATAAACAGCATATTTACCGCATTCACGCGCCCGCGCATGGTGTCAGGGGTGGAAAACTGCACCAAGGCAGAGCGGATGTACACGCTCACCATGTCGGCAGCCCCGGCCAGCGCCAGCATGGCCAGCGACAGCCAGAACCAGTGCGACAGCGCAAACACCAAATTGGCCAGCCCAAATACAGCGACTGCGGCAAACATGACTTTGCCCACGCGGCGCTGGATGGGCCGGGCGCTGAGCCATAAACCCATCAGCACCTCACCGCCCGCCATGGCCGAGCGCAGCAGGCCCAGCCCTTCGGGGCCGGTGTGCAGTACCTCTTTGGCGTAAACCGGCAGCAAGGCAATTACCCCCCCGAGCAGCACGGCAAACAGATCCAGCGAGATGGTGCCCAGCACGATGGGGCGGCTGCGGATGAAGTGAAAACCATCGGCAGCGCGCTGCCACATCGTGCCTTCCAGTGCTTGGCGTGGGGCGGCGTACTTGACGGGCACACGCCACAGCAGCAGCACGGCTAGGCTCAAAGCGATGGCGCACACGGCATAGGTCAGCTCACCGCCGCCCAGTCCAAACAGCACGCCACCGAGCACCGGTGCGGCAATTGCGGCGCTGCGCATGAGCATGCTGTTGGTGGCGAGCGCCTGGGCCAAGTGCGCGCGTGGCACGATCTGCGGCAGCAGGCTTTGCATGGCGGGCCCGGTGAATGCGCGGCTGCAACCAAACAGTACCAGCACCGCGTAGATGCCGCCCACGCCGTGCTCTCCCAATGTGCTCAGCCACAGCAGCAGGGCTGCGCAGATGGCAGCAACGCTCCAGCTGGCTGCCAGCATACGTTTGCGGCTGATGCGGTCGGCCAAGTCGCCCGCAGGAATCAGTAGCAACAGCATGGGCAGAAACTGCGCCAAACCCACATAGGCCAAGGAGATGGGCTGGCGGGTGATGTCATACACCTGCCATGCCACCACGACGGCCTGCATTTGTTGGGCAAACACACCCAGCATACGGGCGGTCAAGAAGGGTAAAAATCCAGGCTGGCGCAAGGCCGCGTTGTGAAGGGGAGAGAAGCTGGGCACGGTAGAACCAAAGAAGCACGGCGCAGTGATGGCCGCGTCAGCGCACAAAAAAGCCGCTGGTGCAGCGGCTTGTGGATGGACTTAGCCCAAGGTGACGACCACGGGGGCGTGGTCGCTGGGTTGCTTGTTTTTGCGTGGGGCACGATCGACCACGCAGGCCGTGGTACGGGCCTTGAGCGCAGGGCTGACCAAGATATGGTCAATGCGCAGGCCACGGTTTTTCTGGAAGCCCAGCATGCGGTAGTCCCACCACGAGAAGCTTTTTTCGGGCTGCTCAAACATGCGGAAGGCATCGGTCAGACCCAAGTTGAGCAGGGCCTGGAAGTGCGCGCGCTCTTCGGGTGTGTGGTGGATGGTGCCGCGCAGGCCTTCGGGGTCGTAGGAATCACGATCTTCTGGTGCCACGTTGAAGTCCCCAACCAGCACCAATTGCGGGTGCTGGGCCATTTCAGCCTTCACAAAGGCCTCCAAAGCAGCCAGCCAGCGCAGCTTGTAGATGAATTTGTCGGAGTCGGGAGCCTGACCATTCACAAAGTAGCAGTTGATCAGGCGCACCGCACCTTGGG
>JAFAGF010000204.1 GCA_023422975.1 Pseudomonadota bacterium | reverse complement strand
CAGCACGGTGCTGGGGCCTGACCAGGCGCCGCTGCGCCTGTTTGAAACCAGCGCCTACCATGATGTATTTTTTGCCGAGGGCTATCTGCAGGCCTTGGTCAAAAAATGCCAGCAAGGTCTGGCCCAGGCCGCCCATCCGCACCATTAAAAGCAGGCCAACTTTCTGTTTTCATAGCTGCTTACGCTTACCTATCAAGCGCTCAAGCCTGTTTTCAGCATAAAAAAGCCCGCCATGGTCACACAGCGGGCTTTTTGCTTGGTGCAGAGCTGGCGCGTGCTTACAGCGCTTCTTTGCGCAGTTGCTCCGCGCTCTTGGCTGACAACCAGCCGGGGGCCACGTCAAACACGGTCTTGGCACCGGTCATACCCCATTGCTGCATGCGGTGCACGGCACGCGCGTAAGCCACCAGCACGCTGGAGGTGAACTCGGGGTTGCTGTCCAGCTGCAGGCGATATTCCACCACTTGCTTGTTCTCGGCCGAGGTGTTGCCGCTGCGAATCACAAAACCGCCGTGGGGCATGGCGCTGTGGTTGGCCTTGAGCTCTTCGGCGGTGATGAAGTTGACCGTGGTGTCGTACTCATCAAAGTAGTTGGGCATGGTCACAATCGCCTGGCGCACGGCCTCAGCGTCTGCGCCTTCGGCCAGCACCACATAGCAGTCACGCTGGTGTTTCTGGCGCGTGGTTAGCGTGGGGCGAGCGCCGCTGCGCACGGCCTCGACTGCGGCTTCCACCGGCAAGGTGTACTGCACACCGGCGGCCACACCGGGTACACGGCGGATGGCGTCGGAGTGGCCTTGGCTCAAGCCCTTGCCCCAGAAGGTGTAGGTGGCGCCATCGGGCAGCAGGGCTTCGCCCATGATGCGGTTGATGGAGAACATGCCGGGGTCCCAGCCGGCCGAGATCAGCGCCGTGGTCTTGCCACCTTGGGCGGCGGCATCCACGGCGGCAAAGTGCTCGGGAATGCGGGCATGGGTGTCAAAGCTGTCCACAATGCAGAACTTGGCCGCCAGTGCGGGCGACTGCACGGGCAGATCGTCCTTCGAGCCACCGCACAGCACCAGCACGTCCACGTGGTCGGCGTGACTTTCCAGATCAGCCATCGAGAACACGGGCGTGCCCGCAAACAACGGGGTCAGCTGTGCAGGGTCACGGCGGGTGTAAATGCCAGCCACCACCATATCGGGGTTCTTAGCTACAGCGTTTTCTACGCCGCGGCCCAAATTGCCGTAACCCACCACGCCAATGCGGATGGGGTTTGCTGCCTGGGTATCCATGGACAAACTTCCTTTCAAATCAATCATTACGGCGGCAGGCATGTACACCACACACCCGCCACCAGCTATCTTTGCTTGTCAGCGCTTTACGCCGCGCGGACCACACTGGGGCGGCGCACCTGCCACACGCCTTCCAGCGCCAACAAGGCCACACCCGCGCCAATCAGCACATACATGGGCTCTTGGCCGGGCTGAATGCGCTCGCCCATCAGCAGGGCGGCTAATACCAGCAGCATGGGCTCCACATACGACAGCAGCCCAAACAAGCCCAGCGGCAGCAAACGGCTGGCCGCCATGTACAGCGCCAGCGCCACCGCGCTGATCACGCCCAGCAGCGGCACCATCCAGTGCAGCATGGGCGTGGCTTGTATCGACTGCCAACCGGTGGTACCTGACGAGACATCGGCCAATGCAAACCATGCGCACACCGGCAACATCAGCACCACATCCAACCAGTGGCCCGCCAAGGTGTTGGTCTTGAGCACCCGGCGCAGTACGAAGTACGCGGGGTAGCCAATCACCACCACCCACGTCGACCACGCCAGTCCGCCGGCATGCCAAATCTCCCACGCCATCCCGCAGGCCGCCAAAGCTGTGGCCGCAGCTTGCATGCCGCTTAACCGTTCTTGAAACACCAAGCGCCCCGCCACCACCATGGCCAGCGGCAACAAAAAGTAACCCAGCGACACCGGCAGCGCATGCCCATGCAGCGGCGCCCACATAAACAGCCACAGCTGCACGCCCGCCAAGGTGGAAGACAGCAGCAACATCAAGGCAAACGGCCAATGCTGCGCCACCCGCTGCCACAGCGCCCACACAGCCGCGCCTTGGCCGCTGTACAGCAGCCATGCGGTGGTAAACGGAATGGTGACCAGCATGCGCCAGCCAAAAATTTGCTCGCCCGTCAGCGGTTGCAGCAGCGGGGCCAAGTAGTAAATGCCGCCAAAAATGCACGAGGCCACTACCGAAGCCATTACGCCCTGAAACATTCCGCCCACTTTCTTGCTCTATTGCCAGCAGCACTTGCACTGCGCCAAAACGATGCAAACCTTGCACCAAACTAGTGATTTTCAATCAAATCCGGGCCGCTGCGTGCACATATTTGGCGAATAGCCGCCCGCAGCATGGCGCACATCGGCGCGGCAAGTGTGAGCCCACGCACGCACACCCACAGCGCCGCCGCTACACTTGCCCGCTTTGCGCCACCTGCATGCGCCTGACTGCCCTGCCATGACCGAAGCCCCTGACCGCCCCTGCTACACCCACCCGCTGGAAATTCTTTGGCAGGACGAAGACATGGTTGTGGTCTACAAACCCGCAGGCTGGCTGGTGCACCGCACGGCCATTGCCCGCCACGAAACCCGCTTTGTGCTGCAAACCCTGCGCGACCAGATTGGCCAGCACGTGTGGCCCGTACACCGTCTGGACCAAGGCACCTGCGGCGTGCTGGTGTTTGCGCTGAGCAAAGAGGCTTGCCAAAAGCTGGCCGCCTGCTTTGTCGACCACAGTGCCAAAAAGCACTATTTGGCGCTGGCGCGTGGTTGGTTGTCCGATGAAGTCGAGGTGGACTACGCCCTCAAGCCCGATGATGCGCCAGAAGACGCACCCGCCCAGCCTGCGCAAACCACGCTGCGCTGTCTGGCGCACCTGGAATGGCCCGAGGCTTATGACCAGCGCCACGCCAGCACGCGGGTATCGCTGGTAGAAGCCCTGCCTAAAACCGGACGCCGCCACCAAATCCGCCGCCACTTGAAGCATGAATCCCACCCCATCATTGGCGATGCCACGCACGGCAAAGGGCCGCTGAACCGCTGGTGGGCCGAGCGCATTGGCCTGCACCGCCTGTGGCTGCACGCGCATGCGCTGGAGATTCCGCACCCCCGCACAAGCGAGGTGATGCGCTTTTGCGCCGACTGGCGCCAACTGGGCCACGTGCCCGAGGTGCAGCAGTGGCAACAACTGCTGGCCGTCCACGGCTGGCAAGCCACAGCGCGCGGTTTACCGGAAAGCTGCGGCATCACACTGCCCATCACACAGCCCTAAAAAGAGAGCTGCTAGCGCTCAGAAACAAAGGACTTCAGACAGCTATCTACCTGAAGTCCTTTTTTCATCAGCGCAAGCCGCTATCTTTTTTATTTTTTATTTGGTAGCGGCTTTCTTGGGCTTGATCCATTTGCCCTCTTCGTCAAACTCCAGCAGGGGCGCAGCTACAAAGTCGTACGTGGCCGCCGGGTCAGCCTTCAACTCGCCGGTCAGCAAATCCAGCAAACGGGCGTTGTCCATCTTGAAGCCGCAAGCCTGTGCATGGCCACCGCCGCCAAAGCTTTCCGCCAGTGGAATGCAATTGAACTCCGAGCGCGAACGCAGGCCCACCTTCACGCCCTTGGTGCCGGCATGCCACATCAGCGCAAAGCTGCCGCTTTGCTTGGACAGAATATCGCCCACCTGGCTGTGGAACACGCCGGGGCTGTTGACCATCAGGCCTTGCTGGCCGTTGAACACCAGCACCTGCGCGCCGTTGGCAATGTCTTGGCACAGGCTTTGGAACTTCTCGTCCATTGCACCGCCACGTGCCATGAAGGCCGTTTCTTGCTCGGGCGTAAAAGCGGCAATTTCCGACCAGCGCTCAAACGTGCGCTCTTCCATGTCCAGCGCTGCCAGGAAAGGTGCGCTCTCGGCAAACTCCCACTTCCAGATGTCGCGGTCTTCGATGTACTTGATCAAGCCGGGCACGGGCTTTTCGGGGTGGAAAAACTCCCAGCCCAAACGCGCACCGGACTTGTTCATGTCAAAGTGCACCACGCCGCACTGGCACTGGTAGCCCGTCAGCTTCTCGGCCGCGCTCTTGTGGTGGTCCAGCACCACCAGCTTGCTCACCTTGGATTCGATCTCGGCCATCAGCACGGGCTCAAACGCAAAGTCCACCACGTACACGGCACGGCCTTCCAAGTCCTCGCCCAAGTCTGCCGCTGTCTGGATTTCACCGTGGTCCAGCCCGCGGTACTCGGCCTTGTCACCGTAGAACAGCCACGCCGCCGTGGCAGCGCCAAAGCCGTCCGCACAACGGCGACCGTGGTAGAGGATGAGGGGGCGCACGTCTTCCAAAGACGGTTGCACAAACAATTGCAGGGGCAAGATGGTGTTTTTCATGTGGTACCTATTGTCGCCGCATGCGCGCTGCTGTGCATTTCATCGCTCCAAGACGACAAGCATTGGGCCGAGATTCTGCGCCCCGCCCCTGCGGCTTGCGCGCACCATAGCGCCATCGCACCCCACAAGGAGCCA
>JAFAGF010000149.1 GCA_023422975.1 Pseudomonadota bacterium | reverse complement strand
GCTGTCGGATCTGCAAAACGTGGATGTGCAAAAAGACAAGATTGCGCGCAACACCGAGCAGTTTGTGCAAGGCCGCACCGCCAACAACGTGCTGCTGACGGGCGCGCGCGGCACGGGCAAGTCGTCGCTGATTCGCGCGTGCTTGCATGCCTATGCAGACCAAGGCCTGCGCCTGATTGAGGTGGACAAGGCGGAGTTGACCGATCTGCCCGACATCGTGGACGTGGTGGCCGACCGCCCTGAAAAATTCATCATCTACTGCGATGACCTGAGCTTTGAAGAAGGCGAGCCGGGCTACAAGGCCATGAAGTCGATTCTGGACGGCTCTGTCAGTGCGGCCACGCCGAATGTGCTGGTCTATGCCACCAGCAACCGCCGCCACCTGCTGCCCGAGTACATGACGGACAACCTCGCGCAGTCCAAGGGTGAAAACGGGGAGATCCACCCTGGTGAGGTGGTGGAAGAGAAAATCTCGCTGTCCGAGCGTTTTGGCCTGTGGGTGAGTTTCTACCCCTTCAGCCAAGACGAATACCTGCGCGTAGCAGCGCAGTGGTTGCGCTCCATGGGCTTGGATGACGCTGCCATTGCCGCTGCAGAGCCTGAAGCGCTGCTCTGGGCGCTGGAGCGTGGTTCGCGCAGCGGCCGGGTCGCCCAGCAGTTTGCGCGCGACTATGCAGGCCGCAGCGAGCGCCCGGCGACAGTGCGCCCCCGCATTGCCGATGTGGACGGCTTGAGCGATGGCGCTGAAATTTAAATTTTTTTGAAAGCATGAACCCTGTGAGTGAATCCGTTTCCAGCAAGTACACGGAAGTGGCCGTGGGCGTGTTGATCCGCGAAAGCGATGGCGCTTTGTTTATGAGCAGCCGCCCTGAGGGCAAGCCCCGTGCGGGGTGGTGGGAGTTTCCCGGCGGCAAGCTGGAGGCGGGCGAAACCGTGGAGCAGGCCCTGCGCCGTGAGCTGCAGGAAGAGCTGGGTATCACCATCCAAAACTGCATGGCCTGGAAGGTGACCGAGCATGACTATTCCCACGCCCTGGTGCGCCTGCACTGGTGCAAAGTCACGCAGTGGGAGGGCGATTTTGAGATGCGCGAAGGCCAGCAAATGGCATGGCAGCAACTGCCGCTGCAAGTGCGCCCGGTGCTGGAAGGCTCGCTGCCCGTGCTGGAGTGGTTGAGTGCAGAGCGTGGCCTGCCGTTTGATGCCAGCGTGTACGCTGAGGCAGAGCTGCAAAAATAAGAGCTATCAGCGCTTAAAAATAAAGGGATTGCAATATGTTGGTATTGCAATCCCTTTTTGGATCTGCGCTAGTAGCTATGGTTTTATTCACTCTCGGTGCGCGGATCACCGTACTGGTTGTCTTGCGGTGGCTGCGCTGGGACGCGAAACTCCTCTGCGGCCCACGCGCCGAAGTCAATGTCTTTGCAGCGCACGCTGCAAAATGGGCGTGAGGGGTTGCTGGGTGCAAACAGGCTGGGGCCGCCACAGGTAGGGCATGCAACCGTGGTGGGGGTGTTGTTGGGTGCGGTGTTCTCACTCATGCCTGCAGTCTGACACAGGCCTGCACTTAGGCGCACAGCGTCAGTTCGAAAGCCGCGTTTTCTGTGGTCGATTGCAGGCTGCCGTTTTCATTGGGGCGCACCAGGCGCACCGAAACCATCAAGCGGTTGGCGCTGATTTCCGGAATCAGCCCCGAATCGGCGTGGATGCGCAGGCGCAGCAATTGGTAAGCTTTGCCTGCGGGCAATGACTGCTGGAATTGGCCGTTGCTGGCCGCGACTTTCTGGGGTGAGCCGGTTTCGCGCAGCAGGCTCAGCAGCAGACCGAGCGAATCGGACAGGGGCTTGAGGCATTGTGTCCACTGCAGCAGATCTGCCTGGCGCTCATGAGCGGGCTTGTTTTGCCAGCGGTGATAGGCCGGAAGGTCAAAGCTGCTAGTGCCGCCCGGAATGCTGATGCGGCTGCGAATGGCCATCAGCCAATCAATTTCGGTCAGTGGCTGGCCGGTCTTGCCGGTCTGTGCGTGCAGCGCGGTATAGCACTGGTCGAGCTGGGCAATGATGCTGTCCAGCATGTCTTGGGCAATGGCGGGGTTGTCGCGCAGGCCTTCAAACAGGCTTTTGTGGCGATCCAGATCGCGCAGCAGGTCAGACTTGAGGTCTGCACGCGCGGCCACTTCCATCGTTTCAAAGATGGTGGCCAGTGCAAAGTGGTGATCTACCGGAGATTCGCGCGTGACGAGTTCGGACAAACGCCGGAACAATTGTTCCAGTCGCAAATACGTGCGTAAGCGTTCGTTGAAAGGGTACTCGTAAAGAATCACGCTGGCAGTATCCCAGTAGGCTCAGGCGGAAAAATGGGTGTTGACAGCGTCTGTGCACAAAGCATGCCAAGTGTTACAGGCGCGTTGGTTGCCATCATAGCGGTAACTGTGCCGAAATTGATAGCACTTCTTGACGTAATGCAGCGAAATCTAGTGCGTCGTTGTAGATCACCCAGTCTGCAGCGGCTCTGCGTTGGGTGCGCGAGGCTTGTGCCGCCATGATTTTTTCTACGGCCGCGCGCTCCAAGCCATTGCGTGCCATGACGCGCTGAATCTGGGTTTCTTCTTCGCAGTCCACCACGATCACGGCGCTGACTTGCTGGCGCCAGCGTCCAGATTCCACCAGCAAGGGCACATCAAAGACCAGCAACTGGGCACCACATGCTTCAGCCTGCAAGGCCTGCCGCTCGGTCAAGGCGCCAACCAGGGGGTGGATGATGGCTTCCAGCCGCTGCTTGGCGCTAGGGTCTTGAAAGATCAGCTCGCGCATGAAAGCGCGGTCCAAGGCGCCCTGTGCATCTAGCGCTTGGCTGCCAAATGTGGCCTCGATGGAGGGCATGGCCAAACCATCGCTGCTGGTCAAGCTGCGGGAGATGGCGTCGGCATCGATGATGGCGGCGCCCGCTTCTGCCAAAATCTGGGCGACGGTGCTTTTGCCGCTGCCAATGCCTCCGGTCAGGCCAATACGTCGTGCGCGCGGCATCGTTACAGCCCCAAGGCGTGGAAAACGGTGGACAAAATGCGCTCATGGCCAAAGAGCATGGCGGTAAAGCCCGCGCCAGCCAAGAACGGGCCAAAAGGGATGTAGCCACCTTCGCGCAGTTTGCTGTTGAGTTTCAAGGCAATGCCGACGATGGCGCCAATCACCGAGGCCATCAAGATGATGGGCACCAGCGCTTGCCAGCCAAACCAAGCGCCCAAGGCAGCGAATAGCTTGAAGTCACCATAGCCCATGCCTTCTTTGCCGGTGGCTAGCTTGAAGAGCCAGTAAATGCTCCACAGCGAAACATAACCTGCTGCAGCGCCCCACAGCGCGCTGTAAAGATCGGTGCCTGTCCAGCCCAAAGCGGTGCTCAGCAGGCCCGCCCACAGCAAGGGCAGGGTGATGTCATCCGGGAGAAATGTGGTGTCCCAGTCAATCAGTGCCAGTGCAAGCAGTGCTGCGCTGAAGCCGCACCAGGCCCAAGCTTCATAGGTGAAACCCCAGCGGTGAACGCACCAAGCAAACAGTGCAGCGGTGGCCACTTCCACTGCTGGGTAGCGTGCGCTGATGGGAGCTTTGCATGCACGGCATTTGCCGCGCAAAAAAAGCCAGCTCAGTACCGGAATGTTCTCATGCCAAGTGATGGTGTGGCCGCAGTGTGGGCAGCCTGAACGCGGTTTGCACAGAGTGAGTGCGGGAGGTGTAGGGCTGTATTCGGTGCCTGATTGGATGGCCTGGTGCTCGGCGCATTCGGTATCCCATTGCGCTTCCATCATCTTTGGCAGACGGTGAATCACTACATTTAAAAAACTGCCGATAAGCAGGCCCAGCAGCGCTGCCAAGACAACATCGGCTTGCATGAGCAAATCCATCAAACCACCTGACCCAACTTGAAGATAGGTAGATACATCGCCACCACAATGCCACCAATAATGCCGCCCAGAAATACGATGATGATGGGCTCCATCAGGCTGGACAGTCCTGCCACCATCTCATCCACTTCTTGTTCATAAAAATCAGCCGCTTTGCCCAGCATGTGGTCGATAGAGCCAGACTCTTCGCCAATGGCGCACATCTGTAGCACCATCGAAGGAAAAACATTGGCGTTGCTCATAGCAACGTTCAAACTGGTGCCAGTGGAGACCTCGTGTTGAATGCGATCCGTGGCTTCTTTGTACACGCTGTTGCCCGATGCGCCGCCGACAGAGTCCAATGCCTCCACCAAAGGTACGCCTGCTGCGAACATCGTCGAGAGGGTACGCGTCCAGCGTGCTACGCAGGACTTGTCGATCAGCGTGCCAAAAATAGGCATTTTGAGCAGCATGCGGTCCATGACCCGCTGCATTTTGGGGCTGCGCTTCCACGCTTGCATGAAAAAGTAAAAGCCGCCGCCGAGGATCCCAAAGATCAACCACCAGTACTCGACAAAGAACTCACTGATGGCCATGACGAGCAGTGTGGGGGCTGGTAAATCGGCGCCAAACGATGTGAAAACCTCTTTGAAGGCGGGAATCACAAAAATCATGATGACCGTGACCACGATGAAGGCCACGATGATCACAGAGGTGGGGTACATCAACGCAGACTTGATCTTGCTTTTGATGGCCTCGGTTTTTTCCATGTAGGTCGCCAGGCGATCCATCAGGGTTTCCAAAATACCTGCGGCTTCGCCTGCTTCGATCAAATTGCAGTACAACGCATCGAAATACATGGGGTGCTTGCGAAATGCCACGCTCAGCGAGGTGCCTGTTTCTACGTCTTGCCGGATGTCGTTGAGTAACTTGGTGACACTGGCGTTGGGGTTGCCCCGTCCCACAATGTCAAAAGACTGCAGCAAAGGCACACCCGCCTTCATCATGGTAGCCATTTGGCGGGTAAACAAAGCGATGTCCTTGGGCTTGATTTTCTTGCCCGCCCGCATGTTGCGTTTTTTCAGCTTGGTGATGAAAACACCTTGCCGGCGCAATGACGCCTGAACCTGCGCCTCGCCAGCTGCCCGCATTTCTCCGCGCAACTCTTTGCCTTGGCGGTCTTTGCCCGTCCACTCGAAGACGAATTCTTTGGTAGTGGCTTTGCCTCTTGCTGCGTATGCCATCCCGCTGCTCCCTCTGCTGTCAGTGTTTTTGTGAACTTTTTTGCAGGCCGTATGCTTCAGCAGCCTGGCACCCTATCCAACCCTTGGACGTCAGAGATTGGTGACGGCCAAGACCTCTTCCAGTGAAGTGACGCCCAGTTTCACTTTGTCCAAACCAGATTCGCGCAAGGACTTCACACCTTCAAGCTTGGCTTGAGCGGCGATGTCAAGAGCGCTGCCATCGCGCAAAATTATTTGCTGCATCTCTTCACTGATCGGCATGACTTGGTAAATGCCGACGCGGCCTTTGTAGCCGTTGTTGCATGCGCTGCATCCGACAGCCTTATAAGGAACCCAGGTGCCATCCAGTTGCTCTGTCTCATAGCCTGCTTCGAGCAGTGTTTCGTTCGGCACTTCGTGTGGCTGCTTGCATTGCGGGCATAAACGACGTGCCAGACGCTGCGCTGTAATCAAAATCACGCTGGAGGCAATGTTGAAGGGCGCGATCCCCATATTGCGCATGCGTGTGAGGGTCGTTGGTGCATCATTAGTGTGCAATGTTGATAGCACCAAGTGGCCAGTCTGCGCGGCTTTGATAGAGATATCAGCCGTTTCGAGATCGCGGATTTCACCTACCATGATGACGTCCGGATCCTGGCGTAGGAAGGACTTTAGTGCGGCCGCAAAGGTCAATCCTGCCTTTTCATTGACGTTGACCTGATTGACCCCCGGCATATTGATTTCAGAAGGGTCTTCTGCCGTAGAAATGTTGACCCCGGGTTTGTTCAGCAGGTTCAAACAGCTGTACAGAGAAACGGTCTTGCCGGAGCCGGTAGGGCCGGTCACTAAAATCATGCCGTAGGGGCGTTGAATGGCGTCCATCAAGCGCTTTTTCTCATCGGCTTCATAGCCGAGGGCATCAATACCCATTTTGGCGCTGTTGGGGTCCAAGATGCGAATCACAATTTTTTCGCCGAACAACGTGGGCAGCGTGGAGACGCGAAAGTCAATCACGCGGTCCGCGCCTACCTTCAGTTTCATGCGGCCATCTTGAGGCACGCGCTTTTCAGAGATGTCGAGGCGCGAGATGACTTTGATGCGTGATGCCAGTTTTTCCTTGATGGCGATGGGAGGCGAGGCAATTTCGCGTAACTCGCCATCAATACGAAAGCGCACGCGGTACGTGTGCTCGTAAGGCTCAAAGTGCAAATCGGATGCGCGCATATTGAACGCATCAATCAGCATTTTGTGCAGGAATTTTACGACGGGCGCATCTTCCACTTCTGAGGCACCGACGTCTTTGCCTTCATCCTCTGGCACGTCTTTGATGTCGTCGAACTGGAAATCACCGTCGGTGCTGAAGGTGTCCAGGGCGGCAGCCACGCTCTTGGTGCTTGCTTCGACGAGGCGCAGAAGTTTGTCGTGTTCGGCTATGACCCAGTCGACGCCCATTTGCGCGGTGAACTTGATTTTTTCAGCAGCCTCTTTGTCGGAGGGGTCTGCGGTTGCAACGATCAAGCGGTTGCCGCGCTTGAGCAGCGGCAGGACTTTGTGTGTGGCACACAGCTTGGTGTCCAGCAGATCTTTGGGGAGGCGAGCAGGGTCAACTGCATCCAAGTCCAGCAAAGGGGTGCTGAAAATATGGGCAATGCAATGGGCCAGCTCTGTGGCGGACAGATGCCCACTGGCAACCAACTGTGCCACAAAGCTGTTTTTGCTGGCACTGGCTTTGTGAGAGATCTCCTGTGCTCCAGCCTCTGACAGGTGTCCCGCACTGACCAAGGCGCGTGCCAAACCCGCAAGTGGCGTGGTAGATCCGGGCGAAAGGGGTAAAGCAGTGGTTGCAGCAGTCATTGCCCAAGCATGGGGGTGTTGTTATGTATGGGAACATCATCCTCGATAGCGAAGATGATGTATAGATGTGAAAAGCCTGCAAGAGCAGGCTTTTCTACGATGTTTGATGCGCTAGGTATAAAGCACACGTACCTTTGCTTACATAGTCATGTGCGCCGTAACAACAGTTGGGATGCCAATTCCTCCATGGCTTGCGTGAAAGGGTTGGAGGGTAGTAACTCCAGTGCGGCAATGGCGCGCATTGCTTCGTCGTGGGCTGCTTGGCGTGTAGCGTCCAGTGCACCGGTGTTTTTCACGATCTGCAAAATGCTGTGCAGTTGATCGGTGGAGCCTTGCTCAATCGCTTGGCGCACGATCTGCGCCTCTTCGGCGCTTGCACGCTGCATTGCGATGATTAGGGGGAGCGTGCACTTACCTTCTCGTAAGTCATCGCCCAGGTTTTTGCCCATCTCATGGGCATCGCCGTCATAGTCCAAAACGTCGTCGATGATCTGAAACGCGGTGCCCAAGGCCTGGCCAAAAGTAGCGCAAGCCGACTCCACCTCGGGTGACGCCTTGGCCAAAATGGCAGCGATTTGGGTGCTGGCCTCAAACAGTTTGGCGGTCTTGGAGCGGATGACATGCAAATACCCGGCTTCATCCAGCGATGCATCGTGGGTATTGATGAGCTGCTGTACTTCACCTTCGGCAATGATGTTGGTGGCATCTGACAGCACTTGCAGGATACGCATATTGCCCGCCTCCACCATCATCTGGAAAGAGCGTGTGTGCAAAAAGTCACCTACCAGCACGCTGGCGGGATTGCCAAATGATTCATTGGCCGTCGGGCGGCCGCGGCGCATGGTGGATTCATCCACTACATCGTCGTGCAGCAAGGTGGCTGTATGGATCAACTCCACGACAGCTGCCAGCAAGTGCTTGTGTGCGTGGTTGTTGCCCAAGGCGTTGCTCACCATCAACAGCAGCGCGGGGCGCAAGCGCTTGCCGCCCGCCGCAATGATGTAGTGGGAAATCTGACCGATGAGGGGGACGCTGGTCGTCAATCGCTGTGCGATGACATGGTCCATGGCCTGCATATCGCCGGCGATCAGAGCGAGTGGGTTGGAGGTATGAGTTGCTGTATTCAAGGTAATGCCACCGAGAGAGTGGCCAATTATAGGAAGAGCCACTCGATATCCTAGTCGGAATAAGGTTGGGGGCTTAGACGGGAAAAGATGTTTGTGCGTACAATAGCCGGCTTCCGTGGAAATTCGTCTACGGAGACTCAAGAATCGAAAGAGGTTTACATGTACGCGGTCATAAAAACCGGCGGCAAACAGTATCGTGTTGCTGCTGGCGAAAAAATCAAGGTAGAACAGATTGCTGCGGACGTAGGCCAGGAAATCGTGATCGACCAAGTTTTGGCAGTCGGCAACGGCGCAGAACTGAAGGTTGGCACACCCCTGGTGTCCGGCGCATCTGTGAAGGCAACGGTAGTTGCTCACGGCAAGCACGACAAAGTACGCATCTTCAAGCTGCGTCGTCGTAAGCACTACGCCAAGCACCAAGGCCATCGCCAGCAGTTCACCGAACTGCAAATCGTGGCGATTGCCGCTTAATTCCCAAGGAGCTAAGTCATGGCACAGAAAAAAGGCGGCGGCTCTACGCGCAATGGTCGTGATTCCAAGCCAAAAATGCTTGGTGTGAAGGCCTTCGGTGGTGAACTGATCAGCGCAGGCTCGATCATTGTTCGTCAACGTGGTACCAAGTTCCACGCTGGCGACAATGTCGGTATGGGCAAGGATCACACTTTGTTTGCTTTGGTTGACGGTCACGTGTCTTTCGGCACCAAGGGCGCTCTGTCCAAGCACACAGTGAGCATCACGCCTGCTGCTTAATTAGCGCAAGCGTCAGCTGACACACACAAAGCCCCGATGCGTCGGGGCTTTGTTGTTTTTTGAAGAAGAGCGGGTAATTCCCCTCTGCAGCAGGTCAAGCCAGTGCTTGGCTTATGCTTTCAGACTGGCACCGTGGGTGCTTGTCTCTCTAATGAATCACGGGAAAGCCTCATGAAGTTCGTCGATGAAGCCTATATTGAAATTGCCGCGGGCGATGGTGGTAATGGCGCAGCCACGTTCCGACACGAAAAATACAAGGAATTCGGCGGACCCGACGGTGGTGACGGCGGCCGTGGTGGCCACGTTTATGCCGTGGCCGATGTGAACTTGAATACCCTCATTGACTACCGTTATTCGCGCAAACACAACGCAGAGCGCGGCGAGAACGGTTCTGGCAATGACATGTTTGGTGCGGCTGGTAAGGACATTACGCTGCGCTTGCCTGTGGGTACTATCATTTCGGACGAAGAAACCGGTGAAGTGCTGCATGAATTGCTGACGCCCGGCGAAAAGATTGTGCTGGCGCGTGGCGGTGATGGTGGCTTTGGCAATTTGCGCTTTAAGAGCGCCGTCAACCGCGCGCCGCGTCAAAAAACGCCCGGTCGAGCCGGTGAGCGTTTTGCGCTGAAGCTGGAGTTGAAGGTGCTGGCCGATGTGGGCCTGCTGGGTATGCCCAATGCAGGCAAATCCACCTTCATCTCGTCGGTGTCCAATGCGCGCCCCAAAATTGCAGACTACCCCTTCACTACTTTGCACCCCAATTTGGGTGTGGTGCGTGTAGGCCCGGAACAAAGCTTTGTGATCGCCGATATTCCTGGCCTGATCGAAGGGGCGTCCGACGGTGCGGGTCTGGGTCACCAGTTCTTGCGCCATCTGCAGCGTACACGCTTGCTGCTGCACATTGTGGATTTGGCACCGTTTGATGATGGCGTAGATCCGGTGGAGCAGGCCAAGGCGATTGTGCAAGAGCTGAAAAAGTATGATGAAGAGCTCTACAGCAAGCCGCGCTGGCTGGTGCTGAACAAGTTGGACATGATCCCTGCCGAAGAACGCGCCGCCAAGGTCAAAGACTTTGTCAAACGCTTCAAGTGGAAGGGGCCGGTGTTTGAAATCTCGGCGTTGGCGCGCGAAGGTACTGAGCGTTTGGTGCAAGACATCTTTAAGCACGTGCACGTGGTACAGCAGGCGGAGCAGCCGCAAGAAGCAGAGTACGATCCACGTTTTGCTGGCGGCTTGCCAGAGTAAAACGCAGTCTTTCTGCTTCTTGATTGATAGCTTCTAGCACTTGCTGTATAAGCGCTAGAGGCCTAAAAAGCTAAAAATCATGTCTTCCCGTGTTTTGCAAGATGCGCGCCGCATCGTGGTCAAGGTCGGCTCCAGTTTGGTGACCAATGAGGGGCGTGGCCTCGATGAAGCTGCTATCGAAGAGTGGTCGCGCCAGCTGGCGGCCCTCGTGCATGGTGAGGATGGTGTTCGCCGCGAGGTGATCATGGTTTCCAGCGGCGCAGTGGCAGAAGGCATGAAACGGCTGGGCTGGGCCACGCGCCCGAAAGAAATTCACGAGTTGCAAGCGGCCGCGGCAGTGGGACAGATGGGCTTGGTGCAAATGTATGAAACCAAGCTGCGCAACCACCACGTAGGCAGCGCCCAAGTGCTGCTGACGCACGCGGACTTGGCCGATCGCGAGCGCTATCTGAATGCGCGCTCTACCTTGCTGACGTTGCTCAAGCTGGGCGTGGTGCCGGTGATCAATGAAAACGACACCGTGGTCAACGACGAAATCAAGTTTGGTGACAACGATACCCTGGGGGCACTGGTGGCCAATTTGGTGGATGCGGATGCCTATGTGATTTTGACCGACCAAAAAGGCCTGTACACCGCCGATCCGCGCAAGAACCCCGATGCCCGGTTTGTGCACGAAGCACAAGCCGGTGATGTGGCGCTGGAGGCGATGGCTGGTGGCGCAGGCTCCAGCGTGGGAACAGGCGGCATGCTGACGAAGATTTTGGCGGCCAAGCGTGCCGCAGGTTCGGGCACCTCGACCGTGATTGCTTGGGGGCGCGAGCCCAATGCCTTGTTGCGCCTGACGCAGGGCGAAGCGATTGGTTCCTTGTTGGTGGCACCCACGCACAAGAACCAAGCACGCAAGCAATGGATTCGCGATCACCTGCAAATGCGTGGTTCGGTCACCATTGATGCGGGTGCCGTGCTCAAACTGCGTGGCGAAGGCAAGAGTCTGCTGCCCGTTGGCATGGTGGCGGTGGAGGGTGATTTTTCACGCGGTGATGTGATTGCAGTGCGCGATGCGCAGGGTCTGGAAGTGGCACGCGGTCTGGCCAACTACTCCAGCGCCGAAGCACGTTTACTTTGCAAGCATGCATCATCCGAAGTGGAGCAACTGCTGGGTTACCGTGGTGAGCCGGAGATGGTGCACCGCGACAATATGGTGGTACAGCACTGAGGCGATAAGCAATCAGGGCGCATCAAGCCGGCTTGCCTCCATAAAAAATCCCGCTGTGCATCAAGCCAGCGGGATTTTTTGATTCAGCGGTTATGAGCACCGTTTTGCGGATCAGGGTCAAAACTGGCGCCGGGAGGGAGTTCCATGCCGGGGTTTTGAATCAAGCCATGACTGCGCAAAGTGGGTGCAGGCCGTGGCGAAGGCAGTGCGGCGGGGTCTTGTCCATCGCGTGGCCGCATGCCGCTGCGCAGATAGCGGTTGCGCTGTTGCTCGCCGCGGGGGACGTAGCGGGCCAGTTCCGTGAGCGCCATTTCATAGACGCCACGCTTGAACTCCACCACCACATCCAGTGGCACCCAGTAATCGTTCCAGCGCCATGCATCGAACTCTGGGTGATCGGTGGCGCGCAGGTTCAAGTCCCAGTCCTGGCCGAGCAGCTGGAGTAAAAACCAGATCTGCTTTTGCCCCTTGTAATGACCACGCGCATCACGGCGTATGTAACGATCTGGCACCTCGTAGCGCAACCAGTCCCTTGTTCTTGCGACCACGCGAACGTGGTTGGGCATGAGACCCACTTCTTCATGCAATTCCCGGAACATGGCTTGTTCAGGGGTTTCGCCCCGATCAATGCCGCCTTGCGGAAACTGCCAGCTGTGGGTACGAATTCGTTTGCCCCAGAACACCTGGTTCTTCTGGTTGAGCAGGATGATGCCGACGTTCGGGCGAAATCCGTCCCGGTCAAGCATAATCGAACCCCAATTTATATATTGCGTTCATTATGCACGGCAGTGTGTGCCCAGCCAAACTGTCGCAGCTTTATCCCGCCTAGTTTCCCCCCATGAAAGCATCCCAATTTCTCATCTCCACCCTCAAAGAAGCTCCGGCCGATGCCGAAGTGGTCAGCCACAAGCTCATGACGCGGGCTGGCATGATCAAAAAGTTGGGTGCTGGCATCTACAACTACATGCCCATGGGTCTGCGCGTGATCCGCAAGGTCGAGGCTATCGTGCGCGAAGAAATGAACCGTGCCGGTGCCATTGAAGTCACCATGCCTGTGGTGCAGCCGGCTGAGCTGTGGCAGGAAACCGGCCGCTTTGAGAAGATGGGCCCCGAGTTGCTGCGCATTCAGGACCGCCATGGCCGCGATTTCATCGTGCAACCTACTTCCGAAGAAGTGGTGACCGATATCGCCCGCCAGGAGTTCAAGAGCTACAAGCAGCTGCCCAAGAACATCTACCAGATCCAGACCAAGTTCCGCGACGAACGCCGCCCCCGCTTTGGTCTGATGCGTGGCCGCGAGTTCATCATGAAAGACGCGTATTCCTTCGACAAGGACCGCGACAGCGCCCAAATCAGCTACCAGACCATGCGCGAAGCCTACAAGCGCATTTTTGACCGCTTCGGCTTGCAATACCGTGCGGTGCGGGCGGATTCGGGAGCCATCGGTGGTGATCTGAGTGAAGAATTCCAGGTGATCGCGTCGACCGGTGAAGACGCCATCGTCTACTGCCCCAACAGCGATTACGCCGCCAATATCGAAAAGGCCGAAAGCCTAGCACCTACGCAAGCGCGCCCTGCCGCAGCGCAGGCGATGACCAAGGTGGCGACGCCCGGCAACAGCACCTGCGAAGCCGTGGCCGAGCAGTTGGGGTTGCCCCTGAAAAACACCGTGAAGTCGTTGGTGCTGGCCACCGACACCACCAACGAAGCCGGTGAAATCGTCAAAACCCAAGTCTGGTTGCTGTTGCTGCGTGGCGACCATGAGATGAACGAAATCAAGGTCAGCAAGGTGGATGGTTTGGCTGGCTTCCGTTTTGCCACCGTGCCCGAGATTGAAGCGCACTTTGGCAGCAAGCCCGGCTATCTGGGTCCTATTGGCTTGAAGCTGCCTGTGAACATCGTGGTGGACCGCGATGTGGCCGTGATGGCCGACTGGGTGTGCGGCGCCAACGAGGAAGACTTCCACATCACTGGCGTGAACTTTGGCCGTGACCTGCCAGAGCCCACCGTGGTGGCCGATTTGCGCAACGTGGTGGCGGGCGATAAGTCGCCGGACGGCGCGGGTGAGCTGGCGATTGAGCGCGGCATTGAAATTGGCCACGTGTTCTATCTGGGCACCAAGTATTCGCAGGCCATGAATGCCACCTTCCTGGGTGACAACGGCAAGCCCCAGCACTTTGAAATGGGTTGCTACGGCATTGGCGTGACGCGCCTGCCTGCTGCTGCCGTGGAGCAGAACCACGACGAGCGCGGCATGATCTGGCCCGACGCGATTGCGCCGTTCACCGTGGTGATTTGCCCCATCGGCATGGGCCGCAGCGAAGCGGTGAAGGAAGAAGCCTTCAAGCTGTACGAAGCGCTGCTGGCGCTGGGCGTGGACGTGATCTTGGACGACCGCGACGAGCGCCCAGGTGCCATGCTGGCCGACTGGGAGCTGATTGGCGTGCCCCACCGCGTGGTGCTGGGCGACCGCGGTCTGAAGGACGGTGTGGTGGAGTACCAGGCCCGCCGCGATACCGAGGCGACCAAGATTGCGCCCGCCGATGTGCTGGCCCATCTGAAGGCCAAGCTGGGCTTGTAATACGGCCCTGCATACGCACAAAAGGCAGCCCAGGCTGCCTTTTTGCATTGATGGTGGCGCAGAACTGGGCCACACTGCGAGGTGCTGCATTTCAAAAACAATCCAGTTACCGCATGAGGGAAGTTCCAGTCCACGTTGTTACGCGCCGCCAATGGCTGGGGGCGCTGTCTGCCTGCGCGGCCAGCATGGCCGTGCCTGCGTGGGCTGGTGCGCAGCTGGAAGAGCCGCTGGCCGATTCGGTGCGCAGTGCCTTGAGTGCTGCCGTGGGGGATTTGGCACCGCCCGAGCCGGTGTTTGTGTCGACCGATGCGCGCATGGCATACCTGCGCTGGCTGACCACCATGAGCGACAAATTGCACCGCCGTATGCCCGACTGGGAAGTGCGCCGCGACTTTTTGCAGACGGTGTGGTACGAGGCCAAGCGTGCGGGGCTGGAGGTGTCGCTGGTGCTGGGGCTGATCCAGGTGGAAAGTGGTTTCCGCAAGTTTGCGGTGTCGGTAGCCGGGGCACGGGGCTATATGCAGATCATGCCGTTTTGGACGCGGGTGATTGGCGATGGGGATGCGGGTAAGCTGTTTCACATGCAGACCAATCTGCGCTTTGGCTGCGTGATCTTGCGCCACTATCTGGAGCGTGAACGGGGTGATCTGTTCATGGCGCTGGGGCGTTACAACGGCAGCCGTGGCAAAGACAAGTACCCGAATCTGGTGCTGGGGGCGCAAAAGCAGTGGCTGTTCGACCCCAATGCACCGCGCAAAGCCTGAGGGCTGCGTCTGCCACCTTTGCTGCGTTGTGGCGGAGCACTGCTGGCGGCGTTGCACACGGTTTGCATCTGCAATCTTCGATGTACCGGCTGCGTGCGTGCTGCGGTGCTTGGTAGCGGCGGCGCGTAGCTATCGCAGGGTAGCAGAGCGAACCGCTTAAAAATAGGAGCTTCTGGCGCTTAAAAACAAAGGGATTCAGAGTGTTTTACCTCTGAATCCCTTTTTCTGTCAGCGCAATCAGCTCTGTTTTTTAATAGCTGCTGGGCGTTGCTTAAGGCACGCTGGGGGTTTCGCTGGGCGAAGCTGCGGCCTGAGGCGGCTGTGGTGGAGTCGCTGTCGCAGCTGTGGTTACAGCTGCAGCCGGTGCATGGGTGGCAGCTTCTGCCCCTGCGGGTGCAGCGGCATGTGCGGCGGGGCCGGTCGCCGCAACCGCTGCCACGGCAGACAAGGTGGACGCAGGGTGGTGCGGTGCGGGTGTCTCTCCATCTTGCATGCGTGTGACCAGCACCTGGTCGATGCGGTAGCTGTCCACGTCCATCACCTCAAAGCGGTAGCCATCCCAGTTCACGCTGTCGGTGCGGCGTGGCACACGGCGCAGCATGACCATGAGGAATCCCGCCAGCGTTTCGTATTCCTCTTCGTTGGGCAACTCTTCCAGATCCAGCACGCGCATCACATCATCAATGGGGGTAATACCGTCGATCAGCCACGAGTTTTCATCGCGCTGGATGATTTGTTCCTCATCGTCCGGAGAGACCAGATCACCCATCACCGTGCTCATGACATCATTCAGCGTGACCACACCGACGACCAAGCTGTATTCGTTCAAGATGGCTGCAAAGTCTTCGTGGGCTTGCTGGAACTGGTCCAGCACTTCGGCCAGTGTCAACTTGTCCGGCACCATCAGAATTTTGCGAATCAGGCTGTCGTCTTTGAGCGAGATGGGCTGGTTGTTCAGCACGCGCTGGAACAGGTCCTTGGCATCCACATAGCCCACGATGTGGTCGATGTCGCCATCGCACACGGGGTAGGTGGAGAAGGGCTCTTCCGCAATGCGCGCACGGATCACGTGGTCGGGGTCATCGCGCAGAAAGTAGGCAATGCGATCGCGCTGCGTCATGGCCGAGGCCACGGTGCGCGTGTCCAGCTCAAAGATGTTGGCAATGGCTTGCTGCTCGCGCTCGGCCAGCACACCGGCGCGGGCACCGGCCTCGGTCATGGCCAGAATGTCGTCCGAGGTGATCTGTTCATCGCGCTTGTCGGGCAGGCCCAGCACGCGGATGATGGCGTCCGTCAGGCGGCCATAGAACCACACCACCGGCTTGAAAAAGGTGATGCACAGCTGCATGGGGCGCAGCACGCGCAGCAGCAGATACTCGGGCTCCACCATGCTCAGGCGGCGGGGCAGCAAGTCGGCAAACAAGATGAACAACGAGGTGATGACAAAAAAGGACAGCACCGAGCCCAGGTGCTGCGCCGTGTTTTCTGGCATCCACCAGGCCAAGATACCTGCCAGCGTGGTGCTTAAGGCGCTTTCACCCACGATACCGCCCAAAATGGCGATCGCGTTTTGACCGACTTGCACCACGGTGAAGTAGTCGCCGGGTTGCTCTTGCAGCTGGATGGCTTTGTCTGCACGGGGGTCGCCTTCGTCCGCCATCTGTCGCAGACGCAGACGGCGGGAAGCGGCCAAGGAAATCTCGGCCACGGCTACGAAGGCGCTGGCAGCAATCAGCAGCGCAATGATGAGCAGGCTTTGGGTGAGCGTCATAAGTCAATGGGATGGCAGGTGACGGCCGAATGTCACCATTGTGCATGCCTCCTTCGCATGCGGGCATCAGGATTGCCTCGTACCGCTGCCCTGCGGCCGAGAACGAAAAAACCGCCCATCGGGGCGGTTTTGGATAAAGCAGGGGCCGTGCCAGCCAAACTGGTCATTGGGGTTGGCAGTGGTCCCAAGGTGTGCATATGCGGGGGTGATCAGGCTTCGCCGTTGATCACTTGTTGCAACTCGCCCGATTCGTACATCTCCATCATGATGTCCGCGCCGCCGATGAACTCGCCCTTCACGTAGAGCTGGGGAATGGTCGGCCACTGGCTGTATTCCTTGATGCTCTGGCGGATCTCCTGGTCTTCGAGCACATTGACGGTGGCGATGGTCTTGGTGTCCACGCCGCAGGCCTTGAGGATCTGCAGCGCGCGGCCGGAGAAGCCGCACTGGGGGAAACTGGCGTTGCCCTTCATGAACAGCAGGATGTCGTTGGTCTTGACGAGTTCGTCGATGCGTTGGTGGGTAGTGCTCATGGTTGGCTCCAAAAGTGGGCGGCCGCGCGTGCGGCATGGGTACACCCGGGATTATTTCACTGTCTGTCCAGATCCGTCATGCACCCGCCGGTACAACGGGCAATGCCCGCCAGATCGTTGCGGCTTTGCACCTGCGCAAAACCCGCAGTTTGCAGCAGACGCTGCACCGCCGGCGCCTGGTCCCAGCCATGCTCGATCAGCAGCCAGCCACCGGATGCGAGGCGCGCAGGGGCCTGCTCGACGATGGCACGGATATCGTCCAGGCCATCGCTGCCGCTGGCCAAAGCCGACAGGGGTTCGTGCGTCAGGTGGGTCAGATGGGGATCGTTGGCGGCAATATAAGGGGGGTTGGTGACGATCATGTCAAAAACCTGCGCGGGGGCGAGCGCTTCCAGCCAGGAGCCGAGGGCAAACCGAACGTCCAGGTCCAGTCGCTGGGCATTCGCGCGCGCCACATCCAGCGCATCGGCGCTGGCATCCACCGCCCAGACCTGCGCGTCGGGACGTTCATGCTGCAGCGCCAGCGCAATCGCGCCGCTGCCCGTGCCAAGGTCGACAATGCGCGGCGCGGGCCAGTCGCCCAGCACTTCCAGCGCCCAGTCGACCAGCGTTTCCGTGTCGGGGCGCGGGTCGAGCACACGCGCATCGACCTGGAGCGCGAGACCGTAGAACTCCTTGCGGCCCGTGAGATAGGCCACGGGTTCACCCGCGAGGCGGCGTGCGCAGAGCGCATCGAATGCCTGCTGCTGCGCGGGGGGCAGGGCATCGGTGGCGTGGGTCAACAACCAGGCACGACCGGCTTCGGGACGGCCCAGCACATGCAGCAGCAGCAACTGGGCGTCGATGCGCTCGAGTCCCGCCTGCCGGGCCTGGTGCAGGGCTTGCTGCAGCGTCATGCGTTGACTTCCAGTTCGGCCAGCTGTTCGGCCTCGCGCGCATGCTGCAGCGCCTGCAGCACATCGCCGAGATCGCCTTCCATCACATACAGCAGCTTGTAGAGCGTGAGGTTGATGCGGTGGTCGGTGAGCCGGCCCTGGGGGAAGTTGTAGGTACGGATGCGGTCGGAGCGGTCGCCGCTGCCGATCAGGCCCTTGCGCTGGGCGGCTTCCTTGGCGGCGCGTTCGCTGCGCTCCTTTTCCTGGATGCGCGCCTGCAGCACCTGCAGCGCCTTGGCCTTGTTGCTGTGCTGGCTGCGGCCATCCTGGCATTCGGCCACGATGCCGGTGGGCAGGTGGACCACGCGCACGGCCGAGTCGGTCTTGTTGATGTGCTGGCCGCCGGCGCCGCTGGCGCGGAAGGTGTCGATGCGCAAATCGGCCGGGTTGAGCGTGATCGCCTCGGCCTCGTCTGGCTCGGGCATCACCGCCACCGTGGCTGCGCTGGTGTGGATGCGCC